>PLAD01000041.1 GCA_003134215.1 Armatimonadota bacterium | reverse complement strand
TTATCGACCGGGGAGAGGATATCGCGCTGTCCGAATTCGCGCCTGATCACGAAATTATCAAAGACAAAAAAGTGATTCGAAGTGTGGGCGTTGCCTGGCCCGCGCCTGCGGCCGGCGCGCTGGCAGGGCGCGCAATCAGATTCCAGGCGCCCACCATGGTTCCCACTTTGATGGTGTGCAGTATCTGTGGTGGAGTAACGCTCGCGAGCGTCGCGGCCTGTACGGAGTGTGGAAGCGGCGTGCCCGACGTCAAGCACTACCTGGGATGGCGTCCTGATGCCTATGTAGCGGATGTGGCCAATGAGAGCTTCTATTCTGGCTACATGGAGCCGAAAAGCATTTCGGTGGTCACCCATGCGAGTCCGATCGAAGGTGACGCGATAGCGTCCACCTGGAAAGAGGCAGAGGGGTTTCAAGTCGCAGGGTTTCAGGGGCGGGTGATCAAGGCCAATACCAATGCCGGCGATGGGTATGTCTTCAAGCGGGTCAGCGGAACGCGTGTCATGCCGGGTATATATCTTGAGGACAGGTTGATAAACGCCTCACTTCAGACGCGTTCGTGGCGAGCGGATTCCGATTCAGATCCGATTCAACCAGTTTCCCTGTACTCCGAATTGATTACAGACGTTTTGCTGGCGACAAATCGCTGGCCTTTCGTCGAAGACATTCGCATGGGAGTGCCAGAGGGATATCGAGACTTTGAGGTGAGAGCTGCCTGGGAATCCGTCGCCGAGTTCATCGGTAAAGCGATCTCCATCGAAGAGGATATTGAGTCCAATGAGATCGCGGTGGGTAAACGCTTTATCGCTCAGAAGGATGCGCGAGGCAATCCGTTAGGTGCCTGGGCACTCTACGTTACCGACAATCTCGACAACGGCGCGGGATACGCCTCCGCCTACAAATCGCCGGAACGATTCGCATCGCTCCTCGCCAAGGGTTTAGAAACAATAGGCTTGTCATTCTTGAATTCAAGCCATGCGGACAGCTGCACGACGAGCTGTCAGCACTGCCTCAGGCACTACGGTAATCGAATGAACCATCAGTCGCTGGACTGGCGCCTGGCGCTCGATATGGTTGAAATGCTTTCCGGACGACGTAAATCCTTCGACCTATCACCTGTTTGGTGGCACCAATATGCTCAATTCACCTTGCCAAGGCGACTCGATCAACTGACTCATGCCACGTGGGAACGTATCCCGACCTCCTTGGGCGATTGCTACATTTCGAGTCGCGGTCACGGCGGACTGCTCCCCATTCATCCCCTCGTGAACTACGCGCATCGTAGTTTCCAGGACAAATTGCAAAATGTTCGGCATGAGACAGGGCGCCCGACCATTAGGCCGCTGAATGTCTTCGAGTTTGAGCGCGGTCCAATCACTGCCCTTCAAAGAGCAGCCCAACCGGCAGCAGTGTAACCGATGGATCGCGCACCAAGCACTGTCTCGATTGGTCCGCTGATTAATATCACATTCAGTCAATGGATCGCTCTTAATCAGTGCCCACTCAAGGGAGCTTTGCGTTCGGCCATATTGGACGGCGAGCTGCCAAAGCCCCCAGTTACGCGCGCGAGTCTTGTTGGCATCTTTCATCACGAGGCGATGGAGCAAGTAGCGCTCGAGCGTTCACCAGATGTAATACGGCGAACGCTCGAGGGCCGAATTGAAGAGATGCAACGGATCGTTTCTAATTCGCCTCACTTACGGCGGTTGGGCTCCGTCAGCGGTTGGGTCGAGATCAACAGATCAGTCACGATCGCTCAAGAATTGTCTAGTTCGTGGGTAGGAACAGAGAAGGTTGACCGACGCGCACATGCTGAATTGGACCTTGAATCTAAGTCAAAGCTTCTCAAAGTACGGCCCGATTTCTTTTAGGTGCACGAGTCGGTAGCGGATCTACGAGAATACAAATCGGGAACAATACGCGAAAAAGATGGGCTTTTGCGATGCGAGTACCTGGACCAGGCTAAATTCTATTCCTATCTTATTGTCGATACGTTTCAGGTTGAAACTGTCAACGCATCCATAGAATCGCTATCCGGAGATCGGTGTGAAGAGCAAATCAGCCTCGAGCATGCCCGTCGTTTCGGCGCCGCCGTTGAGATGTCGCTAACCGAATTTAACCGCGAAAATGAGAAATGCGAAACGTGGGAGGTCCTTGCAACCCCAAACCGGGATGCTTGCACATTTTGCCTAGGCCGGCCCGTTTGTCGCCCTTTCAAGAAATCGCAGGACCAGCTGGGACTGGAGGGGGAACAATACGTTCTTGAGGGTAATTTACTGGGCCTGGAAAAGACCAAACTAGGCACTGTTGCAGCAGTGAAGGATGTGTATCGGAAAAAGCGCTCGGAGTTGCTAATTCCGGAGGAAGTGAGTCAGGAGCTGACGTCCGACAATGCCTATATGTTCATGAACCTTCGACGTCAAGGTCAGATGCTATCTTGGGGGAATACGTCCCGAGTGCTGCGCTGTGATTGACGAGAGCGATGCATTGGTCAAGTGTCTGTGGGACATCTTTATGCAGGAGGTCATGAGCGGAGAGCCGGTTCGATTTTGTTTCAGTCATGATCTCCTGCAGGAACATTTCACGAAGTTTCGGCTTACGGAGAAGCAACCGGCAGATCATATAGGCGCTGTGGCCCGCAATTGCTTCAGTGTCTCTGGCAACAAGGCATTCCTATCGCTGGACGCCTTGCAACAGACTTCAGTCGGCTTTTCAAAGGCAATCATCCTAGTGTGCCAGCAGATCATCGCCGTGGAGGAGATGATTAGCGACGGTGCCCAGTACTCGGAAAATGCCTATTTCCCAAGACTACGGAAGTCCATGGACGCGCGTCTTCCGTCCTGGTCCGCCAATCCATTCTCGTTTGATGAATTTGAGGGCATCTGGAAAACGTTCGCTCGCGAAGTGTGGGGGATAAAAGGGAGTTCGCACGAGACAATAACGTTCGAATTCGATGCCTACGAAGGGGCAAACAAGGCGCGCCAATTTCCACTGTCGCAGGCCTTGTTCAGTATCGGTGATCTTTCTGGGCTCGCGACATACTGTCGGTTAGATCGACTGCGTAGCGTCTCAGCCGACAACGTTTGGAGCGAAATTCGCCGAGAACGGCAGCGTCTCGGTCGACGCGCTCAGAGACTCATCAATAGTGGATTTTTGCGCGAGCGTCTAATCGAACAGGTTCGAAAGTTCGCGGAGCGTCGTACCGTACCGCAGGTAACCCAGTCTGGGGCAGTGACGACAGTATTACGAGACTTCGACTTGTTCATCAGTTTGGACACCGTCGATGGAGAGCGAGAGGAGTACTTTGCGTTCTTGGTTTCGCGGACCTCTGGCGTGCGCGTTGACGATCCGGTCGAAGTGTCAGCGCGTGTCGAGTCGGTTCTAGGTCGACGCGGCTTCGCGTACTGCGCTCTAAACAAATTGGGCGACTGCTGGACTTACGAGATCGGGGAGATTGAGGTCGGCGCTGGCAATCCAATTGTTTTATTGACACGAAAAGGCGACCTAGCAGAAGGTAAAGCAGAATTAACCTCGTGTTTTCCGGCGCTTTCCTGGGACGATTCTCGCATACGACCGTTAGGCTTTAGTGGCTCCGTTTGCGTGGCTCCGGTTGTGTTACCTGAATTGCCGAGTGAGGGAATTGTCATAAAGGCGGGCTCTGTTGTCGGGGCGTTCGCCCGTGACAACAAAGAGGGCAGGCAGTGGGCTTGGGTCGGGGGGATTTGTGTTGACGCACGCTCGCGTAAGTACCTGTTCCCCTACCTGCCAACGAGCATTCGCTTTGGCCATCACGAATTCGGCGTAGAGACTATTTTGCGGGTTAGTGGCACGCGGATGCAGTGGAGCACCTTTGTGAACGCTGTCGGCGGACTAGAGTCCGATGCTCAATACGATTTATTGTTTCCAAACGGGTTGGAGGCGAGGCTGTCCGTCGCCATTCGAAAGGAGTCTCCCCTAGAACGAATGGGATTCTTGTTTGACTCCAAGGGTCGGCTTTCGCCCACGCTAGAGCGCTTGGAGCCGACGGTGCCGGCGATTGTCGGATTTTCTTGTCCCCTGCAGCGCATCGAAAGGCCGGCGGAACTCCGAGTCGTAGCCAATCTGTTGCGAGACCTGCGGAATCGCACAGGTAGGCGATTGACCGAGAAAGAACAGCGAGTGACGTTAAATAGAGTCAATAGCAGCGCAGCTCCGGCCGCGGTCAAGCGCCTCGTTGAATTGCTAATCGAACGACAACCTTTCGCGAGAGACGATGTATTACGCGAGCTTCTGGACTAAAGAGGCTCTTTGTTGATCGGTCTAGGCGGCTTTCGTAGTTCGTCGCCAACGAACGGCGCCACGTCCCAGTCCTGCACCGGGAGGGTCGTCGTGGCGACCCTGCAGCTTCAGATACTTGTCGGGTATGACAGAAACGCGGGTCGCTATCGGTATTGAGCCGCGAGGGCTGACCGACAAGGTTAGTGGCCGACCGCGAATGCGAGGGCTATTCAGTAGCTCTGATCGAATTGCGGAGGCGAATACCTCGGCGAGTAATGAGGGAACGGCATTCCCAATCAGCTTTTGCGCAGTCGTACGCGAACAAGCGACCCGTAGGCTATCTGGAATTGTCTGCAGGCGGCAGAGTTCTCGAATGGAAAGACGGCGGTTGCGCCAATGAAATGGACCTGTCGCAGGTCCGGGCTGCGCAGGGATCGTCCAGGAGGGTTTGTTTTTTGCCAATTTGAGAAGAAAATTCCAGTATCGAGTTCTCCAGCCAAAAAGCCGTGCACCCCCGCCTTTCCTCGTATGCCAAAGATAGTTGTGTCCTTCGGGAATGCTGGGAAGTAGATCGCACCACTTTCCCGATAATTCCAGGCTCTCGTCCATGTCCGTGT
>PLAD01000130.1 GCA_003134215.1 Armatimonadota bacterium | reverse complement strand
AAAAGGCCGCTCAGGAGTTTGTTCTAGAGTGCATCAATCTTCTGCGAATTATTCATTCTGCGCACGATGTTTCCGACGGGGGCCTCGCTGTGGCGATTGCGGAATCGTCCCTGGCTTCCGGCCTCGGCGCCCGTGTTACACTCCCTGGCGCAGATGCACTCCATCTCTTCGGCGAACGCTCTGCTTCCTATGTGCTCACCGTCTCCGAGTCGAATGCGGACGCTCTCGAATCCGTCGCCGAACGCTTGGGCTTGGACGATCTGCTTCACCGAATTGGCGTAGTTAAGGATGACGGTAGAGTGCTGATAACCAACGGAGAACACACAATTATCTCCGCCGCCATTTCCGAACTTTCGGAAATATACGAGTCCGCTATACCCAACGCGCTTCATTCGGCGGACGCTGTTCTGTCTCTCAGTTGAGACTTAGATTGGTAAGTAGTTATGGCGCGTTTTGTCGTTTTTTCAGTCGCACTTTTGGCAGTCGCCTGTGCAGCGTTCGGGCAGACGAGCGCAGACAGTACCGTACCGGCAGCTCAGATCTCGCCGACCTATCTCTCGTCGACTCCTGCGGCGATCTTTCCAGTAGCCCCCCACAACGATGTGACGATAGAATGGTGGTACCTGAATGCCAATCTGCACACGTCCTCGGGCCGACACCTGGCATTGATCGGATCGTTTTTTCGTTTCGGCAATGCTAGTGGAATGATTGCCAAGGACAGCAAGATTAAGGCGCAACAAAGCCACTACCTCATATATGCAATCACCGATATCGATACCAAAAAGCATTACACCTATTCGTTTGGTGACCGAAACACACTGGAGCTGCTTCAGCAGGCCACGACGATGGCGCTTGAGGCTAACCCGGACAACGCACGGTTAGCTAACCTTGTCTCGCTCCTCGACCAGGGACAGTTTCCTGCTCCGACACGCTTGATCGGCAGGCCGTGTGTCGTTCAGTCGATGCCTTTTTCCGCTTCTTACGGCCCCTTCAATAGTGTCGCTGCGGTGGCCGGAGCGCAGAATACCTTCGCTTTGCGGCTCGGCGGTGCAGGGAATGCTATGGCTAATTTGACGTTTACTGGATTGAAAACGCCGATGTTGGTGAATGGCAACGGAAACACCGGCCTGCGGGTGCGGTCTGACATGAAGTATGTGTCGCTTACGCGCGACAGGGTCGAAGGGACTGTTGATACTGGATCGGGCGCCCAGCAGGCGACTGGAGAGGGTTGGTTCGATCATCAATGGGGAAACTCTTGGACCACGCAATCTGCAGGATGGGATTGGTGGGGTGTTCAGCTTGCCAATGGCACCGACATACTTTTCTTTCGACAGCTTAACTTAAAGACGGGAAAGCCGTTCTTTCCGTGTGCGACATTCGAGGACAGCTCCGGATATCAGGTAACGACGCATAATATTCAGTTCAAAACGGATGTTTCGTCGATTTGGAAGAGCCCGACGACCGGCGTTTCTTATCCTCTGAAGTGGACCGTCACCTTTCCCGACCAGCACGTCACCTTGAACATTTCTCCTTATATGAGCGACCAGGAGATGCCGGTTCTCGCGAACGGCGGTGCAATCTGGGAAGGCGCATGCCCGGTGGATTCCTATGTGAACGGAGTATCTGTTCCCGGCGTTGCCTATATGGAGTTGGTAGGCTATAATTCTCCAGCAATAAGAGCATCGCTGAGTTCGCCCACTTCCAATTGAGCGCGGCGCGCCGACACGAACTGAGCTGGTAAACGGCCATCGCTATCGATACTGAAAAACAGAAGAGAGCTGCGGCGCGCTGGTCAATTTTTTCAAACAGCACACTCATCATGCTCAAACTATCGGTGGCGGCATCGACCGGCGCGGTCAGTGTCTTCGCCGAGGCAGTCCACTCGTTGGGAGATTTAATCGGAGCGACGGTCGCAATGATAGCGGTCAGAGTTTCCGATGCTCCACCCGATGAGACCCACGCCTATGGCCACGGCAAATTCGAAAACCTGTCTGGCGTCGCTAGTGCGCTTTTAATGTTCTTTGCCGGCAGTTACGCGGTTTGGGAAGCGGTCAAGCATCTGGCGGATCATGAGACCACCACGCAGTTCGTTCCAGGCCTTTACGTGATGGCTTTATCGGTCCTGATCAACCTCCTGGTCTCCCGTCATCTGCTCGAGGTCGGAAAGGAGACCGACTCTCCGGCCCTAATGGCGGACGGTATTCATTTGCGGACCGATATATACACATCGTTCGGCGTGTTTGTGAGTTTGTTCATTGTCAAGCTGACTGGATGGACCTGGCTTGATCCGGTCGCGGCGATTCTTGTTAGCGCTATGATTTTCGTGACGGGCTTCAAGTTGGCCGGAGACGCGGTAGGCACACTCTCGGATCGGAGCCTTCCATTATCTGAAGAGAAGGCGCTGCGAGCGACGATCGAAAGCGACCCAAGGGTACTAAGCTACCATAACCTGCGGACGAGAAAGTCCGGCTCGCACCGGCATATCGATGTCCATGTCCTGATTTCAGACAGTAACTCATTTGTGCAGGCGCACGATTTTACCGAGGAACTTGAGGAAAAGCTGCGCGGGACTCTGCCGAACGTCCATCCGATCATCCACATCGAGCCCTACGAGGCTGAAGCGGAACACCAGAAGCAAGAACATGGACGGAAGATATAAATATCTTGGACAGACTACATTGGCGTCAGACTGGCAATTTTTGATTCACCCCTGAGGTTTAAAGCACTGACGACAATTGTTCCACTGTCATCGATACAGATCGCATCGGTAAGAGTGAGGCAGCTTCCACCGGGGATTTCATCATTCAAGTCCACCGGCCTGCCGTTTTTCCAAATGATCGCGCGCCGCTTCCCTGCTCCGGTGTATCCCACAACTTGCCCGGAATCATTGATCGACTCTGCACAGCTAACATCGTCGCCTGGCAGCGGATTCAGGAATACTGCCGTAGTCTTATCCAGCGTAAATGCACGAACCAGGCCGTTGACCTTGATGACGCCGGCTTTCACCCCCTGCTTATTAATGCAATTCGTTTTTAAGATATGAAACGTCGGGCCAGGTGCAGGAGGGATAATTGCCTTATCTGGAACGTTTCCGGGATTGTCGATCATCGCTAGTCGATTTTCAGGATTATCTGCGACCGTCTTTTCAACTATATAGTCGTATTTTTGCCCGGCGCCATCGCTCGAAAAATAGTCCACCGGATGAATGACCAGCCACAGCGCATAACCGCAGTTCGCAGCAAGAAAGAGGGAGACGAAGAACGTCAGCCACGGAATTTTATACAGCGACGGGCTGCGGCGCGGCGGGGGCTCCGGATACGGATCAATGATATGGAGCTTTTGCCGGGCAGCGGGGCCTGGCGGCATAAGCGGCGGCTTATACGGGATGTGCGCCGGACGGTTGCGCTCACGAACCTCCGACTCTACCGTCTCCATCAACGCCGTTGCTGCAGGGTGATTCGGTTCTATATCGAGTGCGGATCTGAAACATTGCAGCGCCTCTTCGTATTCCCCATGCTCAGCCAGCGCGTTTCCAAGGCTGCAGCAAATGTCCGCATCCTCGGGATCAGTACTATGGGCTTTGCGCAGTAGGGATAAGCCGCGATCATAGTCACCCGCGGCGCACATTGCGACACCGCGATTATTCAACTCTTGAGTGCTGAGAACGACGACTTTCAATGTTTAGTTACTTTTTTTCGCTCAGAGAGAACGTGCCCAGGAGAGCCTGAAGGCGCTTTATCGGCTCTACACTAATACCTGCATAGAAACTGCCAACTCGAACATTTGCAATCCGTCAGGCACTGTTTTGAGAACAAGGCCCTATCGAAACGCCTTACGGAACTACAACCAGTGTTGAGGCAGTGGAAGTGTTGCCTGCCTCATCCATCGTCATAACCGTGATCGTGTGCGGTCCTGACGAAAGCGGAAGTGTTGTGATGGAAAACGGCGCAGTTGTTGAATCGAACATACCCTCGTCGGCGGCGGCGGAGTAAGCGTCCTTACTTTTGTCAATCTGATACTGAACCGCTTTAATAAAGGCCAGCTTTGACTTTGCAACACCCTTCAACGAAACGCTTCTATCCGGATTGATGGTCGTCGCTGACGGCGAAAGCAGAATGACCGGCGGCGTATTGTCCACCGTGAAACTCTGCGAGAAGCCAACTCCGGTGCGTGGATCGGCGGGGCTGCTTTGATAATCGCTTGCTACAACTTTAATCTGATACTGGCCATCCGGCACGCTGCGAGTATCCCAGATGAACGAGTTTGTCTCTGCGTGGTTATCCGCAGGATTGGTTGATCCACCTGTGGCCTGCTGCATCATCTGCGCGCGAACAGCCGCAGGTATTTCAGGATGTCGGTCGAGTTCGGCCTTCAGCTGACTCGCCTGGGCCGCTGTTGCCGGAGCCGACGTCGTAGTGCTCTTCGGAAGCGGAAGATAAGATGTGCCGTCGGCGGAATAGTAAAGATCGTACGACAGCGTATCGTGATCGGGGTCGAGCGCGGTCCAATGCAGGGTCGAATTTCCGTTCAGGAAGTCACCTTCTGCCGGCGCTGTTATTGTGACGATCGGTGGCTGAGCACGTGTTAGGTAGTAGATACTGACCGAGGTCAACCGCGGCATCTCGTCACTGACAATTGAAGCTTGAGTCGACTTAAGGATAGCCCGGTACTGTATAAACCGCCCCGGAGGGCTGACTACAGGCTCGCCCGAAGGCAAGTCGTAGCTTGCGGACCATCCGCTCCATGTTTGGTCAGGCTTTGCAACATCGCCGCTGCGTGTCTGTAGATCGACCGACGAACCAGGAGGAGTGTTGGAGTTCCAGGTTATTGTTCCCCAGCGCGACGGTCTCCGGGCATCGAAAACCGGCGAAACATACGATCCAGAATATGTGGGTGCATGTGACGGCACCGATCCCAGGCGGTAGATCGACGCTGTGTTGCCTGTGCCCGCGTAAATGCTGCCGTCCTTACCGGCTAGCAGCGATAGGAGCGTTACATCTTCCGGCGCTGCATAAGTGTAAGTGGTATCGTCGGCGTTCACGCAGTACACCGAATCTCCCGCACTCAGCCAAACGTTCCCGTCACTATCCACTGCGAGTCCGGAGACCGCCGACTTAGGACGAGCGCTCAACACCTTGACGTCCGCTCCAATATTATTGGATGTTCCAGGCGTTATCCGATAGAGCACGCCTGCTGGTGATGTACCTGCATAAAGATTGCCCTGACTATCCAGCGCAAGAGCTGTAATGTTCGGTTGCGCCGACTGGTAGACAACTTTCGCATCGCCCGCAGGAGTAATCGAATAGATTACGCCGTCAGGGGAGCCGCCGGCATAGACAAGCCCAGAAGGATCGACTGCAAGGGAGAGAAGATGCGTTTCGGGAGAGGTGAAGAGCGGCTTGATCACAGCAGGACTGGTTGTCGAAACGGTGTATAAGTCGCCGGAGCCGCCGGCTGTCGCCGCATAGAGAACGGAACGGGAGTCATCCAGAGCCAATGCGGTCACATACTTGTCGCCTACCGTTCCCAGACGCGTGCCTTTGCCGGACGAATCGATTTGAAAAATGACGCCATGAGGTGAGGTTCCTGCATAAAGATTACCCGACGTGACGTCGTAGGCTAATGACGTTACCTCGAGTTCTCCAGTTCGGAAGTACGGCTTCATAGTGCCGTCAGAACTGACAACATAGACGATACCGTCATCCCCGGTCCCTGCGTAGAGATTTCCCGCATGGTCTTGGGCAAGGCACCAGATGTAGGACGAGATCGATTGTGACAGCGGTTTTAACGAAAGGGACAGCCGTAGCTCATTGCTGCTGGTGATCGTCGCATTATTAAGCGTCCCCTGCGAAAAGTCCTGCGAAGTATCCTGCCGCCAGATCTGCGCCTCACGACCTACGGTCTTCTTTTTATCAGGCGCCGCCGGAGTCGGAGGAGGAGGCGTGAGCGACATCGTGGCGGAAGATGACTGAGAGGTTGTTGTGCCGTCAACAGTCGTGGTGACCTTACTAATTTTGACAACACTGACCGGCATCGCTTCAGTCACCAGGAGCGGCGTCTGTGAATCATCGATTACCGTCGACGGTGTAGGCTGCGATGAATGTGTCGAACTGCTGTCTCCGGAATCGGACGAGTCCGGATCGTCACCACCTATCGGCGTCACATCCCCGATCGATGTATCCGGCACATCGGGCTGCACCACGGCATCGGTGCTATTGTCAATTTTGTTGTCATTTGCAATTGTAAGAGTCAGGCTCTGAGAGCCGGTGAGAACATAACTGGTCGGAGAATTTTCTTTGACCTCATCCCTCGCCGTATGGACGCCGGTCGAACGGGCGGAGCGCATCACGGTCGACATCGTCGGAGGAAGTAGGGAGAGGTTCTCCCCTTGCACAGTCACTGCTGTTGTCGGTAGCTGCAAAACCGCGACAAGATCATTGTTTTTCGGCTGATCGAGATACTGTCGTACCAACTGATTGACATTTGCGGGAGTCGGCCCCTGTGAAGAAGTCGGCGAGCGGACGACAATGGTTGTCCCGCCAAGAGAAATAGTCTGACCATCGGCAACGCCGCCGCCGCGTACTTCGAGCGTGACCGCACCTTCTGCTGTGCTGGACGGAATTTTAAGCGAAACAGTTTTCAAGATAGGATCTTGTTTGTACGGCTTGATCACGATCCCGACATTCACCGTGTCACCAGGCGCATACTTCGTCTTCGGGACAAAGATATGATCGACCTGCGCAGTCGCGTGACTGCTTGTAATGGAGACTTCCATATCGACACCCTTGATCGACAATGGATAGAACGAATTGGAGGTCAGCAGACGAATCAAACTATCAAGATCGTTGGTTGCGGACTGCTCGATACTGAGAGAGTCGTAAAATACGTTCGTACGGGTTATTCTTCCGACCTGGTCGGCATTTACCGTCGTCGTCACTGTCGCAACAGCATCGCCGGGAAAACCGTGTGTTTCCAGGATCGCCTGTTGCGCAACCTGCAGAACCAGAGGCCCGGTAAGCAGCGGATGGTCGATAATCTGGAAGTGGTAGCGGCGGTGACGTTTGTTGGTATTGTCGACAACATTCACCGTAACCGGCACCATGTGAGGCGAGACACCTATTTCGCCGCCGATTGAGAACGGACGATCCTGGAAGACTCGTCCGACATTTTCCAGCGGCTCGCCGAGCTTGGTCGATGTCTG
>PLAD01000418.1:3535-3669 GCA_003134215.1 Armatimonadota bacterium | reverse complement strand
CATCTGCGTGGCGATGCCGGCATGGTCGATACCGGGAAGGACGAGTACATTGAAGCCGTGCATCCGCTTCCAGCGGCCGAGAATATCTTGAAGAGTGTAGCTCAGGGCGTGGCCCATGTGCAGGCTGCCGGTGA
>PLAD01000418.1:0-3519 GCA_003134215.1 Armatimonadota bacterium | reverse complement strand
TTTTCCATAGTTCCTCGACAAATTCTTTAGACAAAAAAGCCCTGCCGTCCACATGCACGACAAATGTTCGTGCAAGGACGCCAGGGCTTGTAAAAACCGACGGCGCGGTACCACCTTGCTTCCCGTTCAGACTATGAACGGGCGCTCAAAAACTCGGCTCAAGGGCGACATTCATCTGCCGATCGGTTAAAGGCTCTCACGATCCCTTCTCGCTAAAAACCACCCAACAAACTACTCTTCCCCGTCATTGCCAATACGGACAGAGTATACCATTTAGTCACGTTCCAAACGGCAAACGCACGCTTCGACTATTATTGTACAATCCGGTACACAAGTCTTTCATATGAGCGACTCACCGATAAGGCACGTAAACCAAGAGTTCCTGGGGCCGGCGCCAACTTACTTGCAGACCTTGATATAGACGCATGTTAGATGTCGACGTAAGCGATATATTCAAGGATTACTTGTAACGTTGCGATTCCAGTTTTAAGGCTGCTGCTGACTTGTCAGCGGCCTGTGGTCAGCAGCTTGACGCTGCAGAATTGTGGTCGCTTGCGGGCTGAGGTTGGTCATGATCTGGCGTTCTGCATTGTTAAACTGATTAACCGCGGAGACCTGCTGCTGCGGGGTCATCTGGGCAATCTGGTTCTGCAGGTTANNGGTTGGGGGAGGGGCGGTCGTACTTGCCTTGACCTGCTTTATCATAGCTGCTCGATTTCCTGGGTCTGAGACAAGGTAGTAGGCCTGGAAGCCTTGTTCCGCGGCTTTTTCCTGTTCGGGGGTCGTGTATTGCTGCTTCTTGTAGCTGTACATGATCTTGTTTTCTCCCTGCGGCGGCAGCACGAGACCGTCTAATCGAAAGTTGTTAAACAGCTGAATCGCTTGATAGACGTCTTCTCCCGACGGTTCCTGGTTGGAACTAGCGGGATAGTAGAAGACCTGCCAGGTGAGACCGGGTTCATAACCTTTGAGGAAGTCAAGCACATCGGGGACAGACGTCTGAGTCGTGTGGATCGCTCCGACCGCACCGATGACCGAATTGTCGGGCAGGATGACCGCGCCGGTCTCCATAGCTACGACCTTTAATATGTCGGTGACGCTCATGGCGTCGCTTTCGGGAAAATTAAGGTTGATGTTCGGAGTTGTGTCCGCCGAAGCGCCTTGGCGGACGGTCAATCCAATAACGAAAATCAGTACCAAACAGTATACGTAACGATTCACTGTCTTTACCTCCAAAGACTTAGTAAGCAGAGCGGCGATGCTGCGCCGCACTGTTCCCATAGGGTCCATAGCACTATGGGTATAATAGGCCATTATTGATTCTGTCAGGCAGCGACGAATCTATCGCGTATACCACTTATGCTTTCCCTCCGTATCATACCGTGTCTTGACGTGAAGGATGGACGCGTTGTAAAAGGTACAAACTTCGTCAATTTGCGTGATGCCGGCGATCCGGTTCAACGTGCCCAGCTTTACTATGAGCAGGGCGCCGACGAGTTGGTATTTCTCGACATTACTGCGAGCCACGAGGGTCGTGCGTTGATGTTCGAGTATGCGGCGCGGGTGGCTGAAGAGGTTTATATTCCGTTTTGTGTCGGCGGCGGAATTAAGAGTGTCGAGGATTTTAGGCGCATATTGAAGACTGGTGCGGATAAGGCAAGCATCAATACTGCGGCCGTAACCACACCGGAGCTGATCACCGAGTGCTCGAAAAGCTTCGGCGCCCAATGCGTCGTCGTTGCAATCGATCCGAAGCATACCGGTACGACCAGTTCGGGCTGGGAAGTGTTCATTCATGGTGGACGGACTCCGACGGGCCTGGATGCGCTTGATTGGGCGCAGCGTATGGAGGAGCTTGGCGCGGGAGAGATCATGCTGACCTCGATGGATGCGGACGGCATGATGACAGGCTACGACATCCCGCTCACACGAGCTGTGACTGACCGTGTTTCAATACCAGTTATTGCGTCGGGCGGCGCAGGCACTGTCGACCATGTCGCCGGGGCGTTCCTAGACGGCCATGCGCAGGCTGCACTTATCTCCAGCATGGTGCACTACGGTCATACGACAGTTGGAGAAATTAAGGATAACCTGGCAGTTCGCGGTCTGCACGTACGCTTGTAAAATGAAAGCAGTGAAAGAGACATTTCGTGGCTAATGGTATAGATTTAGTACAGTTTGACAAGAGTTCCGACGGACTTGTTCCCGCCGTCATTCAGGATGTCAATACGCTCGCCATCCTGATGGTTGGTTTTATGAACCGCCCGGCATTGGAAATGACTTTAAGCAGCGGATTGGTTACATTCTGGACACGTTCACGCCGGAAGCTCTGGACAAAAGGCGAAACTAGCGGGAACGTGCTGAAATTCAAGGCGCTCAGAATCAATTGCAACGACGACTCCCTGGTCGTCCTCGCGGAGCCGGTGGGGGCAACCTGTCACACCGGTCATCCGTCCTGCTACTATCGTGAGCTCTCTCCCGACCAGGAGGAGTGGATTTCCATTACTGAGCCGGAATTCAACCCCGAAGATGTTTATCACAAATAGAGGCGCCTGATAGCTGCCCACCAAGTGAAGCAGTAACTTAAATACTTATGAATTACACCCGATCGGCATCGCGTTTTTTCTTCGCTGCCCTGTTCTGTATTTGCGGAGTCATTGCATCTGCTGCGCCAAAGCCGGCGTCGGCTGCGACTACGGCATCCGCCACAGCAGTCAGTCCCTTCTTCCCTGAAAGTGAACTGCGTGAAGGTCAAACGGGTTACGCATTAACCGTCTTCAGCGGCACGAAAATTGAACGGTTCGGAGTTGAGATCCTCGGAGTTTTACACAAGATCAACAACGGTCAAGATTGGATTTTGATCCGGGTGACCAGCGGCCCGTCGGTCTCAGAGAGTTTGAACATCGCGGAAGGAATGAGCGGGAGCCCGGTTTACATTGACGGGCGGCTAGTCGGTGCAATCGCGGCTTCCATTCCGTTCGGCCGCTCGCCAATGGGCTTCGTCACACCAATCAACGACATGCTGGAGGCATGGGACCCGGACTTACCATCCAAGCCGAATATCAATCTTTCGGCGTCTTTGCCCGGATCATCCGCTTCCTCGCCGGTCGATATGTCGGAGCTTGCACCGCTCATCGGCCCCGACGCACTGAGCAGCGTCCCGCAAAGCTCGTCGATGAACATTCAGCCTTTACCAATTCCTGTCATGGTCAGTGGAATGACACAGGACGGTATCGCAAGGTTAATGCCGGTGCTCGGCAAGTACGGCATGGTTCCTATGGCCGGCGGCGGTATGGCCGGCACGGTGACGATGTCGAAGACCGGTTCTGCGGCGCTTGTCCCGGGTGCGGCAGTCGGCTTTTCTCTGATTGAAGGCGATATGGATATGACCGCGATCGGGACCGTGACATATCGTGATAAGAACAGACTGATTGCTTTCGGCCACCCGTTCACCGATTTTGGTGCGATCGACGCGCCGATGACCACTGCCAGCATCGTCGGGCTAATTCCGTCGTACCA
>PLAD01000301.1 GCA_003134215.1 Armatimonadota bacterium | reverse complement strand
GGCGTGTTCATCACCACCACGCCGCGCGACGTGGCCGACTTCACGTCGACATTGTCGACGCCGATGCCGGCGCGGCCCACCACTTTCAGCCGCGGCGCCGCATCCAGCAACTCGCGCGTCACCTTGGTGGCCGAGCGGATCGCCAGACCGTCGTAATCGGGGATGATGGCGCGCAATTCCGCCGGCGTCAGGCCCGGCTTGAGATCGACGTCGATGCCGCGGTCGGATAGGATCAGGATGTTAATGCCGCTTTCGATAGCTG
Source organism: Armatimonadota bacterium (assembly GCA_003134215.1). Classification (GTDB taxonomy): domain Bacteria; phylum Armatimonadota; class Armatimonadia; order Armatimonadales; family Capsulimonadaceae; genus BOG-944. The sequence goes on along the minus strand of PLAD01000301.1, from coordinate 4,319 downwards.
CATCTGCATCGCTGAAAACGCGGTCCAGAGCGCTCGTCAAACCTTCTTCACCCGAGTTGGGATCGAACAGGATCGGGATGGTCGTCGAGCTGAAGCCAGGTTCTTCAATACTTTTCAGCTTGGCGAAATCTTCGTTGGACAAGATTGGACTCGCGAGCTTGATAACCTTTGCGCTCTCCGGCTTCGGATCGATCAAATTGCCCTCGCCGCCGATATTTATGATCGACGATGTGATGATCTCTTCGCGGATACAGTCGATTGGCGGGTTAGTCACCTGGGCGAACAGCTGCTTAAAATAGTTGAACAATGACTGCGGTTTGTCGGACAGTACTGCCAGGGGAGTGTCGTTGCCCATTGAACCAGTTGCTTCTACACCGATACGAGCCATAGGGGCGAGAAGTACTCGCAGTTCTTCGAAAGTGTAGCCGAAAGCGCGCTGCCTGGTCATGATCGTGTCGTGCGGTTCCACAGGCTCGGGAGCGGGCACCGGAATCGTGTCTAGATCGACAAGGTTTTCGTTGAGCCATTGTCGATAGGGGTGAGCGGTCGCGATCGACTTCTTGATCTCATCGTCGGAGACGATTCTACCCTCGTTCGTATCGACCAGGAACATACGTCCCGGCTGCAGGCGGCCTTTCAGCAGGATGCGCTCCGGGTCGATTTCCAGCACTCCTGCCTCGGAGGCCATGATTACCAGATCGTCTTTGGTTACGTAGTAACGCGACGGGCGCAATCCATTACGGTCGAGAGTTGCACCGATCGTCGTACCGTCAGTAAAAGCAATGGAAGCAGGCCCATCCCAGGGCTCCATCAGGCAGCTATGGTATTCGTAAAACGCCTTCTTCTCATCATTCATCGACTCGTGGTTCGACCACGGCTCCGGGATCATCATCATCATCGCGTGCGGCAGTGACCTGCCGGCAAGAACGAGAAATTCGAAGCAGTTGTCAAGCATAGCCGAATCGCTGCCGTCGGCATTGATGATCGGCAAAATCTTTTTGAGATCGTTATCAAAAAGCGGAGATTCACAGAGCGCTTGCCGTGCACGCATCCAGTTTACATTGCCCCGCAGAGTGTTGATCTCGCCATTGTGGGCAACATAGCGATATGGATGTGCGCGCTCCCAGCTCGGAAACGTGTTGGTAGAGAACCGTGAATGGGCCAACGCCAGAGCCGAAACTATTGCCGGATCATTGAGTTCGGGATAGAACTCCGATACTTGTGATGTAGTTAGCAAACCTTTGTAAATTATGGTTCTCGACGACAGACTCGATACGTAGAATTGATCGCCGCCGAGAACGTCCCCGAACCGGATTTCCCGTTCCGCTCTCTTGCGAATAACAAAGAGTTTTCGTTCGAACGCCAGGGCATCGGTCGCGGTTAGCGTGCCTTTGCCGATGAAAATTTGTCGAACACTGGGCTCACTGATGACAGCGCTGGGGCCGAGCGTCGAATTGTCGGTCGGCACAGTCCTCCAGCCAAGGACTTTTTGTCCTTCTTGGGCTATGATTTTTTGAACTTGCTTTTCTATCTGAGCAGCCTGGCCGGCATTCTTGGGGACGAAGACCATACCGACTCCGTAATCGCCGGGAGCCGGCAGTGAGAAGCCTTCTGTCTCTGTCTGAGCCGCAAGGAAGTCATGGGGAACCTGCATCAATATTCCGGAACCATCACCGGTATTGACTTCGCAGCCGCACGCTCCTCGATGGTCGAGATTTCTCAGGATCGTGAGGGCCTGCTCTACAATTTCGTGGGACTTCTTTCCCTTGATATTGACGACAAAACCTACACCGCAGGCATCGTGCTCATGTTGAGGATCGTATAACCCCTGCTTCTTCGGGAGACCCGCGGGCGCACAAACCTTATAGGATGAATCTTGCTGGCTCATAGATAAACCTTCCGTCCAAATTTTCTATATCAAGTAGTCCGTTACAGCAGTGAATGGACGGCTTATCAACCAACATTGGTGTGCATTCGCGAAGCCGTGCCCTAACGACGTGGGCGTAAATGCCGAGTGGGAGTAAATTATACCTCATAGCCGACATCAACTATTCGGTGGCCACCGATTTGTCGACCTGCATGCCGACCGGCACGACTTTCACAAACTCGACTTCGCCCGTCCACAGGTCCTGGACCACCCGCTCATATCGCGACGCTTCCGCATGCTGGTCAGAATAGCTCAGCTCCTCAATGAATATCCCTATTAGTTCAGAGATGCTTTGCTTGTCCTTATCGGTGATATCGGCGACCGCAACCTTCGCACCGCGTCCCAATCGCGAATTAATTGCTGGACGATCAAAGTTCATCGCTGGGTTTAATCGCACGTACACTGTGCCTCCGGTCATTCCCGCGCACATCCATGGACCCGGATCTCCTAGTACCAGCGCTCGTCCACTCGTCATATACTCAAAGGCGAATCCTTTGATATTAGCGCGGGCGCCCAAACAACCCAGGGTATCGTCGATTGGCTTCGTTATCTCGCCGCCGACGATAATGTTTGCTCCGGAAAGACGGATACCGCAGCGCGAGTCAGCATCTCCTTGGATAACGAATGTCCCGCCAATTGCGCCGTAACCGAAGCCTTTTCCAACTGAACCATTGACACGGTATCCTCCGTCATTGAGACCCTTCATGATGACGACCCTGCCGCCCATGCAGCCTTTGGCGACCCCATCCTGCGCTCCACCGTAAACCCGAACATTCACATGCGCCGAGTTGAATGCGCCCAAACCATTGCCGGGGATGACGTTCTGGAATAGCAGGTCCGCCGTCTTGAGTGACCGTCCGACATCGCCGCCGACTTCTCCGCGGGCGAGCGCTCCCGAGAGATGCGTCCCGAGTTCCCGGTCGGTCGGGTCGGCGCGGTCGTCCTCGTAGAGAATCTTCTCGTATCCATCGTTAGTCTGGTCTTTCACCAGGGACGAAATCATTTTCGTCGTGTAAGAAAGCGGCCGGCGTATTCGCTTCCCTACCTTCACATCTCCGCCGACCAGCTCGGTTTCCGCCAGGACGAACGAACCTATGTCGCGGCGAGCTTCCTTTAATCCTGCTGTCTCGTAAGAGAACATGGGCAAGACCGGCGCCGTAAGCTCGAAGCAATCGACCAGGTCTTTTCCACGCGCCTGAACTAATAAGTCCGAATGCCCAACCATCTCCTGGCTGTTTAAGAATCCTAGCCTTGCAGTCAGGTCTTTTATCTCTTCGCTAATCGCGCTGAACAGACGTACTAGCCCTTCGACAGCAGAGTCGGACTCTCGCGGGACGAAACGCTTTAGTCCGTGCTCTTCCGCTTGAAGTAAAGTCTCGATTTGAGTCGCGATACCGACATGACAGGTGTCGAGCTGGCAGCCGTGACAGACGGTGCATCCGACAGCAACCATGGTCATCGTTCCGAAACCGCAGCGATTGGCGCCGAGGAGCATCATCTTGACTACGTCGAGCCCGCTCTTCATTCCGCCATCGCACCACAGTTCAATCTCATCACGGACGCCCGCCTGCACCAGAGCCCGATGGGCTTCCTTGACTCCAATTTCCACCGGCAAGCCGACATACTTTAGCGCGTGCGTTCTCGCCGCGCCAGTGCCGCCGTCATATCCGGACAGCGTAATGATGTCGGCTCCGGCCTTGGCAATACCCAGCGCGATCGTACCTATATTCGGAACCACCGGTACTTTAACACTGACTCGGGCCTTAGGATTCGCCGTGTGCAGTTCTTCGATGATCTGCGCGAGATCCTCGATACTGTAAATGTCGTGGTTATTCGACGGCGAAATCAAGTCTACGCCGGGCGTCGCGTGTCTTGCAGCCGCAACTTTGACCGAGACTTTCTTTCCGGGTAAATGTCCGCCTTCGCCCGGTTTAGCGCCTTGACCGATCTTAATTTCGATATAGTCGGATGCGTTCAGCATTTCGATGTTGACGCCGAATCGGCCCGATGCAACTTGTTGTCCGCGGTTGTTGCGGAACTTGCCGTACATATCGTGGATCTCGCCGCCTTCGCCGTTCAAGCAGACGATGTTCAGCCGCCTCGCCGCCTCAGCATAGGCCCGAAAAGCCGTCTCGCCCTGCGATCCAAAAGACATGGACGACAACTCTATCGGGGCATCGTGGCCTGCCACCTTTGTGCTGACATTGTTTTTGTCGACTGGCGTTCGCTTTTCAAAACGAAGGTCGAGCAGATGCCGAAGCGATATCGGAAGTTCGCGCTCGAGGTTATGCAAACGATCGGTGTATTCCTCGTAGGTCCCCTTACCGTTTGCGGCATTTCCAGCGAATTTCCAAACTTTAGGATAGAAGCGTGGATCTTCCCGCCGCTTGAT
>PLAD01000285.1 GCA_003134215.1 Armatimonadota bacterium | reverse complement strand
GAGCCGTCCTTGTAGTATGAGAGTCCGATATGAGGATCTTGAGACAAATCGTCGAGCTTGGATGAGCCTTCCGATGTGACAAACCACAAGTCTGCACCCGATGCTTTTTTCTGGTTCGCCATCGCCCGCGATCGCAAATGTCCTTCGGATGTGCGTGTCGTCATCATCGCCACTCCGACCGATTCCACAAGGGAGTCGAATTGTTCTTGCTTGGTCGTCATCGTCTACGCCTACACTCTTCCTGTTTCCATGAATCGACAAACATGTTCTACCGCCTGGGAAGGCAATAGCAAAGCAGGCCGCATCGGCTGTGAACCTGCGGCCGCCTCGCTACTGGATCTTAGTAAATGGTTCTGACGTTCGGTTCACGGTCGAATTCTCGTCCCTTAGCCGCTACGTTCAAATACTCAGAAACATCGTCGCCGACCACAACCCCAGCATCCGGTGCCACGCCCGACGTGGTCAGAAGCGACTCCGCGCCATCCGTGGCCCCAATCACTTTCAGATGGGAAAAGGCATCGTGCAGCCATCCAACCGCAGAGGACTCTGTTGCCAGTGCCTCAGCACCCTTCTCCGACAGAGCCACATAGACTGTATCGAACAGCACAGAAGGGCCGCCCGCTAATTGGAAATCGGCCTCAATCATTTTGCCGTCAGCGCCCTTTACTCCGCCAATTTTGGGAGCCACAATCTTAACGCTGGCACCCATTTTCTTGGCAGCCGTCTTTAGTTCCGCTATCGTTGCCGCGTCTGTACCTTCACCCACCAGGCATCCAATCACCTTGGTCTTCAAACCAGGCTTCGCGTTTTTCAAAATGCTCAGCGCCGGCGATGGCTTCAAGTCGGTTCGAGCTTTCACCGCGGTTGGCACATTCTTGATTTCGCCTTGCACACCCAACCCGTTTGCTACCCGGCGCGCGATCGACTCATCGACATTCGCCAGTTGACCTACCATCCGCTCACGAACCGCTGCTGTCTGTACCTTGCTCAATTCAAAAACAAAGGCGGAAATGATGTGGTTTTGCTCCGGCTCGGTCTGCGATTCGAAAAACATTCTTGCCTGCGAGAAGTGATCCGCAAATGATGCAGACTTTATGCGAAGTTTGTCGCCTTGCTCCGGTGCCGCAAACGAGTGAAAGCCGTTCGTGGGATCTTGCCGTGGCGTGTCGCTTTCTAACGAACTTGGAGAATAATTTACTCTCCCTTTCTGCGGCCGCATCTGCATGTGCCCATCTCGCTGCATATTCATCACGGGACAACGTGGCGCATTCACCGGAATCTGTGCGTAGTTTGCTCCGCCTAGCCGGCTCATCTGTGTATCGGTGTAGGAAAGGTTTCGACCCTGCAGGAGTGGATCGTTAGTGAAATCGATACCCGGCACAACGTTGCGCGTGAAGAATGCGACCTGCTCTGTCTCTGCGAAGAGATTCTCTACTGTTTCGTTTAATACCATCTTGCCCACAATCTTGACTGGCAAAATCTCTTCTGGAATTAGCTTGGTCGCATCCAGAACGTCGAACTCAAAGCTTTCTGCAAACTGCTCATCGAACAACTGGACACCTAATTCCCACTCGGCAAAATTTCCTTCTTGGATGGAGTTCCACAAGTCGCGCCTGTGAAAATCAGGATCGGCACCTGAAATCTTCAGCGCCTCATCCCAGATCACGGATTGCATCCCTACTGTTGGCCGCCAGTGAAACTTAACATAGGTGGACTCCCCTTCTTCGTTCACCAACCGAAAAGTATGCACGCCAAAACCTTGCATCGTTCGGAACGAACGTGGAAGGCCTCTATCGGACATCACCCACATCAGCATGTGAGTTGCCTCTGGCATCAGGGAAGCAAAATCCCAGAACGTATCATGTGCAGTCTGGGCCTGCGGAATCCACGGTCCGGCTCCGCCTTTGCTGCATGAATCAGGTCTGTAAACTTTATGGCATCTTGAATGAAGAACACAGGGATGTTGTTTCCAACCAGATCCCAGTTCCCTTCCTTCGTATAGAACTTAACCGCGAACCCGCGCACATCTCGCGCCATGTCACTTGACCCGGCGTTTCCGGCAACCGTCGAAAACCTAACAAACACGGGCGTCTTTTCGCCAACCTCACGAAAGATGCCGGCCTTTGAATATCCCGCTAGTGATTCGGTCAATTCGAAATAACCCTTGGCTCCATATCCTCGCGCATGCACCACGCGTTCCGGAATTCGCTCATGATCGAAATGCTGAGTCTTCTCGACAAGGAAATGATCTTCTAACAAGACTGGGCCGCGCTCGCCCAGCTTCTAGGACATCTCGTCATCGGAGATCGCCACCCCGTGCTGGTTAGTCATCGTGGGGTGTGCCTTTCCGGCTACCTGATGAAATTCCCCGCCGTTATCGACAACGTGGTCGCCGCCGTCGTTATGGTGTTTCACCGAGGCGTGATTTGGCTTCATGGACTTAGTTTTTTGAGACATGTTTCGGTCTGTAGACCAAGGAATTACGGTTATTGCGGCGATGAAATATTACCTGCCGGTGATCGGATTATTGATCTGTTTCTTCGTTCCATCCAAGTTTCATCCAGGCGCAAAGTGAAACTCGCATAAGAGGCTTTCTACCAGAGCGTAGCCGTGGGTGAATAAATAAGGGGTGGACCCGATGTTCTGCTGATGCATGAACTCGCACGTGGGCCTGAAGGTCTTGAACTGCGTGGACGTGCCGGGAGCACCGGCCCTTAGACTTCTTCCGGCGTGAGTTCCAAAACTTCCACCACGCTCTTAAAGGGAATATTGGCGCGGCGGTTTGCTTCCTCTACGACATTGCTGTTCTGTGCTTCGAAATAACAGTGGGTGCCGGATTTTTCAACCAGGAAAAAACTCCTGATCCAGCGCACTGGGTCGCCCTCCTCGGTGATCTCGGCACAGCACGTCTTTGCCCTCAGTCCGGCGCTCTGCAGCGCATCTGAGGTAATTCCAGGTAACTCGCGTTCAACGACAAATAGTGGCATCTTATCTCGCTTTCTCTAAGTCAGTCGGTTGGTACTACAGGCTCAAAAACTTTTTCAAGATCAGTGCGCCGAATTCTGATGGCTCTCTCGCCAGCAATCCTCAACGCCGGAAGTCTGCCCGATCGCACATGCGCACGCAATGTCTGAACGTGAATAGCCAGAGTTTCCGCAGCCTCGTCAGGCGTTAGGTACTCACGCACATCACTTTGCTTTGCTGATGACGCAAGTGGCGGCACGAATCGTGACTCATGCACCGCCGAGGCAACGGCGGCTCGCCAATCGGCGCTGCTAATCGTGTACTCGCGCTTCAGCTTGCCCATCAATCCGTCCGTGCGCCCGGCGTAAGCCGCCAGTAAATCCTCGACAGTTGCAGAAACCGCGCCGTCAGCTCGTGCAATCTGACTTGCCAGATCAAGAAGTTCCACCACTTCCTGCGAGTAAGCTACCTTCGTCTTCTTCTGTTCGCCAGAAGACAGCCAATCCATTCCGAGTGCTTCTAAGTCAAAATTCCACGAGCCCAATTGGACAATCCCAAACTGGGATAGAGTCCTGAAGCAGCCAAGCAGCAAATCATCCGCAGTTACCTCCGGCCCCGACCGTTTCTAGGACTGTTCAATTGCGTAGCGGCACGCCAGAGCCATTCTCTCAGACATCGTAAAAATCTTTTAGACAACACTAACTTGTCTTGAATGAAGCTGTCAAGAGCAATTTGGCGATATAT
>PLAD01000094.1 GCA_003134215.1 Armatimonadota bacterium | reverse complement strand
CCGCCGAACACCTTGGCTTCCAACCTACTTCGTTCTGCTCCGGCTCGCATACAGTCGTTGATGAGCAGCTCCATTGCATGGATTCCATACCGAGCGCTGACTGCTTCACCGTCGCTTCCGGCAGGAAGCATGAAATGGTTCATACCGCCCACCATCGCCTTCGGATCTCGCAGACAAACCGCGATACACGAGCCGAGCACGGTGCGAACCACCGCCGGCTCGCGACTGGCTTTGATGCCGCCGATATGGATTTTGTGCAGGGCTCGGCCGCCGAGGTCGGGCATACGCGTATTGTTCATGCCGCCCTCGATGACGATACTGACTCAGCGAGCTGGTAGATTGTCTGGCCCACCGAATCGAAACTGTCTGAGATTCCCAGCAGCGACTCGGAGTGACCGATAAAGAGGTATCCGCCAGGTCTCAGGAGATCCGCAAATCGCGCGAAGAGTCTTCGCTGCGTCGACTTATCGAAGTAGATGACGACGTTGCGGCAGAATATCATGTCGAACTGTACTTTTGGACCAATCGGCCAATGTTCCTCAAGCAGATTGATGCACTTGAATGTAATCTGTTCGGCTAACTCAGGCCGTACTTTGTACAGGCAGGTGCCGTCAGTACTGCGCCGAAGGAAGTACTTGCGCAAAAGCGAGCTGCCAATGGGCTCGGTTTTGTCTTCACTATAGATCCCGCTCTGTGCCGCTTTCAAGACGTCCGTGTCGATGTCTGAGGCTAATTGGCGTATATCCCACTGTCCATCTGCAAGCGCAGACTCGGCAAGCGTAATCGCAAGGGTATATGGCTCTTCGCCGGTAGAGCATCCCGCGTGCCAGATCCGTACTTTTTTATCGCGGCGCCCGCGACGAAGATCTTCGATCATCTCCGGGATTATTACAGTGCTTACAAACTCAAAATGATGAGATTCGCGAAAAAAGTCTGTTTTATTGGTTGTAATACAGTTAACAAAGGGCCGGTATTCGGAGTCGTTCGGGCCAATTTTTTCTACGAGCGCGTAGTATTCGGTAAAAGTTGCTAAGTTAAGATGACGCAGTCGCTTTTGTAATCGTGACTGGACAAGCTGACGTTTACCATCGTTGAGTGAGATACCTGTCAACTTATGGATAAGTTTACGGAAGAGTTCGAATTCTAGCGATGTGAGAGAATATTCTTGCATTATAGTTCAACGAGAAGAAGCTTGCGATCCGCATATAAAGATCTTGTTTTTGGTTTTAGCAAGTGGACCGCCGCCAGTACGGCAGTCCACGTGCCAAGTTAGCTGCGATCTAGAACTCTTCGAATCCGTCGTCCGATGCGAGTCGAGCAGCTGCTCGCGTCGTGGCCGGCCGGCTTGAACGTGAGGGAGCTGCCGACCTGGCTGAAGCGGAGGATCGAGCGGCCGGAGCCGGCGCGCTTCGACGAGAGGCGGCAGGAGCAGCGGGAGCCGCGTTCAGGGCAGATTGCGCAGCATCGAGATAGCTATCGTCTATTCTGAACTGACTGACAATGACCTGCAGATCCTTCGCCTGCTGCGACATTGACTGACTGGCTGCAGTGGCTTCCTCTACCAGTGCGGCATTCTGCTGAGTGATCTGATCCATCTGAATGATCGCTTTGTTCACTTGCTCGATCCCTTCGGACTGCTCCTGTGAAGCTGCGGAAATTTCAGCGATAATGTCAGCCACTTTTTTGACGCTGCCGACGATCTCGTCGAGCTGCTTGCCGCTCTGATTGACCAGCGAGCTGCCTTCCTGTACTTTTTGAACGCTGTCCTGCACCAGACTCTTGATCTCTTTCGCAGCTGTCGCACTTCGTCCCGCAAGGTTGCGGACTTCAGTGGCGACCACGGCGAATCCTCGTCCCTGTTCACCAACTCTTGCCGCTTCGACCGCAGCATTCAGCGCCAAGAGATTTGTCTGGAATGCAATTTCGTCAATCACGGATATGATGTCCGCGATTCGTTTACTTGCTTTGTTGATCTCTTCCATCGAAGTCACAGCATTGCCGACGACCAGACCACCCTTTTCAGCCACTTCTCGGGCCTGTGCTGCAAGCTGATTGGCCTGACGTGCATTGTCTGCGTTCTGCTTTACAGTGGAGGTCATTTCCTCCATGCTGGATGCAGTCTCTTCGAGGCTTGAGGCTTGCTCTTCGGTGCGGCTCGACAGGTCGTCATTGCCGGCGGCAACTTCGGCGGATGCATCAACGATGCTTTCCGATCCTACCTGAACCTGAGCGATGAGCTGCGAAAGGTTTGCGACCATCTCATTGAGAGAACCTGCAAGCTGCCCAATCGCATCGTCTTTTTCTACCGGGATAATCTGTGTCAGGTCGCCCTTGGTGATCGCGGTGGCGGCGGCCTTCATCTGTTCGACTTTCGCTGACAGGTACGCTTTCTCCTCGAGCTGGAGCCTCTGCTCCTCGGCCACTCTCAGCTTCTCGGTAATCTCTTCCCACTCTGCCGAGAACGCAATGTACTTGCCGTTCTTATCCTTCACAGCATTGACTGTAAGAGCAAGTGTGAGAGGGCCTATCGCAATATTAGCCATGTGCGGGAAGATGGCGGCGCCGCCGCCAAGCATCGCACGCTGGTGCGCCGGGTTCTTATGAAGGTCGTCAATGCATCGTCCCATCAACTGGTCTACGACAAAACCCGGTCCATATGCCTTCTTTAGCTCAGGCTCGACCGCCTTAAGTGTTCTGGTCGATGCTTCGTTCATGTAGATCATCTTGAGATCGGGATCGACAATCATGACGTTAGTCTTCGCACCGTCAAGTGCGGACTTAATCTGCGTAATAAGCTTTTCCTGAGCTACCTTGTCCGTGACCCGCTCCCAGTAGATCGCATAACCTGTGAGTTCGCCCTTTTCGCTTTTCGTGCTGGTAACGGTCACCTCACAGGTGCAAGGACCGGTACGGATGGTGCACTCATAGGGATGATTGCGCGGGTCTTTCGCCTTTTGATAGTGCTCGGGTTCGTCTGTAAACAGAAAATCGATACTGGTGCCGACGATATCCTTCGCACGAAAGAATTTCCAAATGTCGCTGTGCTTGTGGAGATTTGGCTCCATGAATTCTAGTATTTCGTAGCTCTTTTTGTTGGCATAGACGATATTCATATTCAGGTCACACAGCAGTGTGTTGGATGTGGACGTCTCTAACACCGTCATCAACTGGTTGACTCTCGCCTCTTGTGCAAGTTTGTCGGTAATACGCTCCCAGTCTATGGTGTAACCGATTACAGCGCCGGAGCTGTCGCGCACGGCGCTGATGTCGATATCGCATGTACAGGGCCCCGTCTTGATTCGGTTTTTATATGGCATGTTCCGGACATCGGTCGCTCTGCGAAATTCGACAGGTTCATCCGTGAACATAAAGTCGATATTGCTCCCAACGATATCTTTTGCGCTAAAGGTGCGCCAGCTGTCGCTCCAGGCGTGAAGATTTGGTTCCATGAACTCCAGGATTTCGATGCTCTTCCTGTTAGCATAGACAATATTGAAGCTCAAGTCGCATAGAAAGACATTGGTGCGGCAAGAGTCTAATGCAGCGGCGGCAGCCAAATCTAAAGGGAAGGCCGGAACCTTTGGTNNCAGGCGAGGTTTCGCTGTTGCGGTGGCCTTTGTCGCCTGACTTTTTGTCGGCGCTGCCGATGCAGAAACGGCGGGAGTGACTGGTTTTCTGTTTGTAGCGGGCATAGTTATGATCCTTTGATGTGTGATGTGTGATTTTTAGTTCAATACGGTCAGGCCGCGGCGGCTAAGGTATCGCCGAGAAGAACGGTGTCGATATCGAGTAAGGTGATTAACTTGTCACCCATCTTCGCTATGCCTTGCAGCATCGATGTGCTCATACTGTTCCCAAAGTCCGGAGCAGATTGAATATCCGAGGATGGAATGTTGACGACTTCCGACACGCTGTC
>PLAD01000083.1 GCA_003134215.1 Armatimonadota bacterium | reverse complement strand
TGCTTCTGCCCTGTAAAGACTTTGTACATAAATGTACCAAAGGGCTTTATCAGGAGCGCGATGATCACGGCGTAAGCCGCGATTTGCAGCCATCCAATTAAACTCATGATCGTCTCCTAAAACTTTTCAGGCTGCACGAGAGCGTACAGCAGATAAATTAACAATCCGGTCGTCGCAATGACCGAAATGACATCGATAAACATGGGATTCATTCCTTTCAGTCTTAGAGCTTGACCAGGCCTTTGACATAGAGCCAAGAAAGTGCGAAAAATAGCACTATCACAGCTAAAAACGAAAAGTCGTACATGATCTTCTCCTTCTGTTCGAGATCAATAAGTCGCATGGGCTTAGTCGGGGGATTGACGACGACCTTTGCGTCCATGCACAGATAGATGATAGGACTTTTGGCGTAAAGGTCCCGTAAAGAAGGATCAGGGAAGTGTAAAGATTATATAAAGAATCTTAAATGAAGTTAAATTTGGTCGTTTCGAAGGCTTTATAGGCGGTTCGCGCCACGATTTGCGTCTGAAAGGAGACACAAGGAAGCGGCGGGTATATGATGCATCATGGGTTACGAACTTTTTACAATCGGATATGAGGGGGCATCGCAGATGTCTCTTTTGAAGACACTGCTGTACCACGATGTAGAGGTAATTGTCGACATACGCGAGATAACGCTCAGCCGGAAGCCGGGCTTGTCGAAGAAGGGCCTGACGCTCGCGGCATCCGATTACAAAATGAAATACATTCACTTACGAGCCTTGGGGACTCCCAGGGACATACGTTACCAGAGAAAGATCGATCACGATCAGGAAGCGTTTCGTGAGCAATATTCGGCTTACCTCGCAACGCAGGATGAAGCGGTGGATGCATTGGTATCGCTGGCTAAAGAGAACAGGTGCTGCCTGTTGTGCTACGAGGCGGATGCAAGAGTTTGCCACCGGTGGATAGTAGCGGAGCGGGTATCGTCGCTCACGAATGGCGCAGTTCAGCCGACCCACCTGGAAGTAATGATGCCATCCAAAATCACTCCGAACTCTTAAGTCTGTACCCTACTCCGGGTTCTGTGACTATCAGGGTTGGGCGGGCGCCCTCTGCTTCTATTTTTCGCCGCAGGTGGCCGATGTGGACGCGCAGGGTTTGCGTATCTTCGACATATTCGGGCCCCCAAACCTCACCCAGGAGAAGCCGATGCGTGATGACTCGATCTGCATTCTGTGCGAGAAAACGCAGGATCTCGTACTCGTAGGGAGTCAGCCTAATCTCTTCGCCGGCTTTGGTGACGATACGGCGCGCAAAATCGATCGTCACATCGTCGAACTCTGCATTGGGAAGTTCGCTCGATGCCGGCCGCGCGCGGTTTCTTCGCAGTGCGGCTCGGACACGCGCGGTGAGCTCGCTCATACCAAACGGCTTTGTCAGGTAATCGTCGGCCCCGATGTCCAGAGCTGCAACCTTCTGCCGTTCCTGCCCGAGGGCCGAGAGCATGATGATCGGCAGATCGCTCCACTGGCGGAGCCGACGGCACACTTCACGACCGTCGATGGCGCCTGGAAGCATGACATCGAGGATGACCAGATTCGGCGATCGGGAGGCAGCCAGGTTCAAGGCTTCTTCTCCTGTGCTTGCCGCGAGAATTTCATACCCCTGTGCGGCAAGGCCCGCCCGCAAGGCTCGCAGTATCTCCGGTTCATCGTCAACAATGAGCACGACGGACTTTTCACTTTGACGCATAAATCAAAACCCTTCTTAACACAGTCTACACGCCTGAAGGCAGATAAAAGATGAACTCAGCTCCCGGAGAATCTTTCCCACCCGCATTCGACACCCAGATTTTGCCGCCGTGCGCAGTCACGATGGCCTTACAGAGCGCTAGCCCGATTCCTGTGCCGTGGACGGTTCCACTTTTATGCCCCTCGCCGCGGTAGAAACGCTGAAATATTGCATCTTTTTCTTTTGACGGAATCCCCGTTCCGTAATCACGCACTGAAACCTGAATACCAGTGTTGGTGGAAGGAGTCACGGCCAGCTCGATCGGAGTATCTGGAGAAGTGTACTTGATCGCATTCTCCAGCAAGTTCTTCACAGTCAGTGCAATCTGAATGTAATCGACTTTTACTAAGGGGGTATCGTCAGACAGGTTTAGCTTAACCCGACGTGCATCGTCTTCGGGAAGACGGTCGAGTACGGTTGCGACGATATCGCTAATTTCGCACCAGTCTTTGTCCGGCTTCCAGGCGCCGGCCTCAAGCCGAGAAAGGTCCAGCAGATTTGTGACAACTCCGGTCATGCGGTCTGCTTCTTTATCGATTGCGGTCAATGCCTCACGTGTAGCATTTTCGGGCCAGACAGCATCCGGCTGCAGCATTCCGCTCGCCGTCGCTTTAATTGCGGCGAGCGGACTGCGCAATTCGTGTGAGACGAGCGAAAGTAACGTGTCTTTAAGAAGGTCCGCTTCTTTCAGCGCGGCGGTTTCGGCTGCTTCCTTTGCAAGCGACTGCCGTGCGATAACGACAGCGGCATGGTTGGCCAGGGTGCGGATCAATCGCTCCTCGGTTGAGCTGTACCTTTTGTTATCGCGCTTCGGCGCCAGATGGAGGACGCCGACGAGGGCATTCTCGGCGTGCAGCAGGATATACACCCCGATATTGTCCTTTATGGGGCCGGAGTCTGAATAAAGGCCGGCCTCTACCAACGCTTTTCGCCAGATATTGTCATTTCCAAAGCCGATGACCTGACCATATTCGCAAGCGACGAGGGCGATCGAAATAATCGACGACTGATCGCCGTCGTTTGCGCCGGCCCCTCGATCGGTGAGAACAAGAAACTTCCCCGAACTAGAACGGCTCAGGATGACGCAACGGGTGCTTTCAGTGCGTTCGAGCAGGCGATCGGCAAGTTCGGGCAACAGCTTTTCCGCCTGCACTGTTTGGCTGATCGATTCACTGGCATCGAAGAGCATCGCGATCTCGTCCCGTCGGGAACGCGCTTGATCTGCGTCTTTTCGCGCGCGAGAAGCTAACTGTGCTGTCATCAAAGCAGCGGTCAGGAAGACGATCAGGGAAATCCAGTCGGTGAAGTAGTTGACCGTGAACGTGTAATACGGCGGCAGGAAGAAGAAGTCCCAGCAAAGAAAACTGAGGACGGCTCCAAATACAGCAGGGCCGAATCCGAAGCGGATCGCGCAGGCAATTACCAGGGGAAGATAGAGAAGAGATGCCTGTCCTTTGTCTAAAAAGCCGCGGCAGAGTGAAAAGACGCCCGTTGCGACAAACACACCGCACGTGGAAAAGACCCATCCGGAGAGCTCAAGCGATTTCGATTTGTTCACACATTTGGCAGTACTATCCTGGAAAGATAGTCGGCTGCTCCCAAACCCGCATCCCTGACGACAAATAGTGCTCCCGCGAGAGGCCCGTCGACCTCCTTCTGATTTCCGCCGGCTGTCGTAACATAAAGGTCTGTGAGCTTCGGCCCGCCAAACGTCAGAGAACTCACCTTAGGCACAGGGAAGTCCAGTCTGTCTATAATGGCGCCGTCCGGAGAATATTTAACGATGCACCACCCGTCCCATCTCGCAGACCATATGTTGTCATCTGCATCGACGATCAATCCGTCGGGCAGCCCATCCTGACGTGCCACCTGAGCAAAGATACGCCGGTTGCTCAGCGATCCAGATCCGACATCGTAATCGAAGGCGTGAATCAGACCAACATTCGACTCGGAATAGTACATTGTACGTTGATCTGCGCTGAAGCCGATGCCATTGGAAATATCCACCCCATCGAGAAGGACATCGAGTGTTCGATCAAGGTTCAAGCGATAGAGCCTTCCGGGGTGAGTGGGCGACGGCATTGTCCCACAGATTACCCTTCCGATAGGGTCTACTTCGACATCGTTAAAGCGAGTCCCAACTTCCGTTGGAATCTGATTTACCAGTTCGATCGTCCTTTCACCATCCCAATGAGTGATAGACCCGTTCATGCCGAACAGCAGAAAGGTACCGTCCGTCTGGATGGTTAGTGCGGAGACAAGGCGCCCTGAGAGGCACTGTTCCTGACTGCCGCTTGCCGGCTCATAACGAAATAACCGTCCTGCAGGAATATCGGTCCAATAGAGCCGCTGTTCTGCCGGATGCCAGAGGGGGCCTTCTCCGGTATGGCAAGCGAAGTCCGCAACGACAACCGGACTGAGAGTCGATGTCATGATGCTTTACGGAATCGATAAGCTGTTTTGGGGGCCATCGCCGCTCGGGGCCGAAGGCACACTGTCGCCAACCTTGGTGCCGGATGCAGTTGCAGCGAGTCCATTGCCGCGGTAGCTAAGTTGTTCCTTGTTCAGCGAACGGTCGAAGCTGTCCAGCCGATCCAATCGCGCATCCATCTGCGCTTCCAACTGCGTTTCTTCCGAACCGGTTCTTGTAGATCCAAGCTGCCTAACCGCATCACCTGCGCTCAAGAGCTTCATCTCGAGTTCCGTCGTCTCTCGCCGTAGGCGAGCGGCCTTTTCCATGCTGCCCTCGTCTTCCAGTATCGAAGCGGTCGTACTGGCGGCCTCGACTGTCTGCTGGGCATCGTTGATCACATCGGAAAGACGATGCTGGTAGTTTTCCTCGATGGACAAGTCCTGCTGTGAAAGCTGAACTTGCGAGGGCTGGTTAGCGCCCAGGAGATTTGGAAGCGGCTGTGGATGAATCGCGGTATCAGGGCTCTGTAATTGTATATTGCCGAAGACCAGGAATCCGAGTATAACGACTGCAGCAGCCACTGCAGCGAAGATTGCTCCAATAAGCGCTTGACGTTTATGCACCGCTTTTTGCGGCGCCTGTGGTCGACGTGCGGTCTGGAACTCGGTACGTACAGAAGGGCGGGCGGCGCGAACGGTAGCCGTGTTCCCATAGTACGTCATGTGGTGATTTTGCGCTGACACCTGCGGCCGAACTGTGGCTTCCCGTCGGCGACGGTCATACGCGCGACGGCGAAATTCATCTCGCAGTTCGTGGAATGCTACATTGATTTCGGTCAGTCTCTCGAGGTATACCGGATCCCCCGCGTGCCTGTCCGGGTGCAGCTCGCGCACCAGACGGTTTCTCCGCGCACGCAGTTCCTCCGCAGTCGCGGAAGGGTCAACACCTAGTATAGAGTAATAGTCAGGCTCTTTACGCATTCTTGAGAACCGCTCAGCATTCGCTCGGTAAGCTGTTTTCCATCCAACGGGCCGGCAAGTTCAAGTATCCGCCTCTACAGTTTGTCACGTTCTAACCGTATTGTATCAGACACTGTTCCTTTTGATCAAGTCTGAAACAGGCGCCAGGTACTCTTGCTGCCATTTAATATCAACAAACGCAGTTGGAGCCACATTGTGCCTTTACTGTGCTATTTGTTTTAGTATTGGCATTCGAACGGATAATCATTACGTTTTTAGGAACTCGACTAACCCGGTGTCAAGATCGAGAACTGCTCCAAGAATTTGGATCTTGCCGTTCTTTACAAGATTCTCAATCAACCTGCTGGAATATGACAACTCCGCTGTCGATGCAATAACGTTGGTCTTTACGGCCAGCGCTGTTCTTTCTTCGAAGCTGATACCGGGGATCTGCGATATGGAAAAGATGTGCGGTTTGATGCGGCTGACGATATCGTGAATATTTTCCGAAGGAATAGCTTCAGCCTTTATGATATGGTCAAGGGTCGCCGTGACAGCGCCGCACTTTGAATGTCCCATGACTACAACAAGTTTAATTCCAAATGTACTCGCCGCAAACTCAACGCTGCCGACCAGCGAAGGCGCAATTATGTTGCCAGCGACTCGAATAACGAAAAGATCGCCGATATCCTGATCGAAGATCATCTCCACCGGTGCGCGGGAGTCCGAACAACAAAGCACAATCGCCTTTGGAAATTGGCCTCTTTTGGCGAAGTCTTTCAACTTAATGAGAGAAGATTCCGATGATTGAACTGACCGGCCTTCAAGAAATCTCTGGTTCCCTCTTTTCAGATCTTCAACAATTAAGTTCGCATCGTCTAATTCCGTCATAGTTATTTCCTTTCGCTGAATTATGGCCTACGATGGAAGCCTAAAGATATTTTCTGCTTCTACAAAATTTGTTCCTATTGCTCGGACCGCTCTGCGGTACTATTAAAACTATTACTTGCTAAAGCAGTACCCTACGCATTATGCCGACACACCAGCAAGACAGCTATTTCGACCTGGAGGTCCCGCTGCTGTGGACCATTTGGAGTGGATCGTATCCGTCCGACAGATTAACCAAGGGAGCAAAGGCGCATCCCACGCGCGAAAGCGTCGATTATGCGCTCGATCTCTTCTCATCGAACCTAACCGATCGCATCGAGCGTGCTCGTGCGATTGTCAACACAATAATCCGCCTCCAG
>PLAD01000128.1 GCA_003134215.1 Armatimonadota bacterium | reverse complement strand
GGTTGGCAAAACCATTTCGCTCGATGTTGAATCTCTGTCGTATGTGAGGCAAATTGCGGCTAACGTCTGGATCGAAAAGGGATTTCCGGTCGAACGCAAACCCGAAATGCTGATGGCGGTCGGCGAGTCAATCATGAACGCAGTTGTTCATGGAATGGGTGGAACTGTGGAAATACATGCTGACGATGTAGATTTCCAGGTTTGGGTCTCAGATCGCGGTCCGGGAATTCAGCTGGATCGACTACCTCGGGCGACTCTTGAAAAGGGGTTCAGTACTGCCGGATCATTGGGTCAGGGATTCTTTATCATACTTCAAACTGTAGATCGCCTCTTCCTGATGACTGAACCGACGATCGGTACAACAATTGTCGTCGAGTTTGATCGCGAACCCCTGGTGCGCGAGTTCTCGTTTCTCAATCAACGTCAACCGGAAGTTGCTTAATCGCTTGGTCCGGCTCTGACTCCGGTGTCAACCTTCATTTTGAAATACGCCTGCAGCATCGAACGAACGACATAACCCGCCGACGAGGCGCCGTGTCCGCCCTGTTCCACCACTGCCGCGATGGCAATTGTCGGATGATCGACCGGCGCGTACGCCACAAACCAGCCATGCGTCTTGATATTTCCGTGGACCTGCGCTGACCCGGTCTTCGACGCAACCGCGACACTCGGGAAATTTACGATACCGCCGGTACCCTCCGTGGTGACATCGCGCATGGCCGTCTGGACGGCATGTATATTTTCCGGAGAGATGCCTACCTGCCGCAGTACAGTGCGCTGATGTAATACAAACATCTGATGGCTTTTCGAATCGATGGCATCCTGGACGATATATGGCTTGAGCACGTATCCGCCGTTGGCCGTTGTCGCTGTCACCATCGCCATCTGCAGGGGTGTTGTTAATACATAGCCCTGACCGATCGACATGTTCAAAGTGTCACCGCCGAACCAACTGGAATAAGCAGGGCCGAGGCGTCGAAAGTGCTTCAGTTTCCAAGCAGGCGACGGTATACTGCCGATCATTTCATGAGGAAGGTCGATTCCGGTCTTCTGCGCTAGCGGATATTGATGAGCATAGTACGCCATTTTATCGGGTCCAGTGGCAAGACCCACATTGTAGAAGAAGACGTCGCAGGACACCGCCATGGCGCGGTAGAAGTCCACAAAACCGTGATCCTGCCAGCAGTGAAATTTCGCGTGGCCCAGCATGAAAGTTCCGGTACAGTACGCTGAGCTCCTCGTCGTAATGGCGCCCGACTGCAGGCCGGCCGCTGCAGTCACCTGTTTGAATGTCGAACCCGGCGGATAAAGGCAGTCAACGGCCCGGTCAAGCAGCGGTTTACGTGGATCGGACATCAACGATGCCCAGTCCTTAGCCTTGATTCCGGTTGAGAACAGGTTCGAATTCAGCCCAGGAGCCGATGCGATGGCAATAACAGCGCCCGTTTGTGGATTGACCGCGACTGCGCCGCCGACAAAATCGTGCGCTGCGAATGTGTTTTCCGCCGCCGCCTGGACCTTTCGATCGATCGTTAATCGAAGTGTATCGCCTGGCACCGGCTCCTGATAGCCAAGCTGCTTCACTTCCCGCCCGCGCGCATCGATTTCAAGCTCGTGGCCGCCGGGTTCGCCGTGGAGGTAACGTTCGTACTCGGCTTCGATTCCGGTCATCCCGACAAAATCGTCCGGGAAATAGACCTGGTTCTGAGCTTGCAGGGTTTTATACTCGTCGGGTGAGATCCGTCCCAAAATGCCCAGAGCGTTGCCCATCAAACCATTGTCCGGATACCAGCGAACCGGGACCGGCGCAGTTGAAATGCCTGGAAGATAAGGACGTTGTTCTTCGATCTGTGTCACCAAGCCGATCGGTACATTCAGCGCAACACGGATCGGATCGTAGTCGTTCTTCTTCTCGTCGTGCAGGGTCTTGATTATGTCGCTCGGGCTTTGATCCAATATCACCCCGAGCTTTTGCAGCGTGCCAGGATCTTTTGCGACAGAAGGGGCGGCGAAGATAGCGAACTGCGATCTGTTGGATGCCAGTATGTTTCCGTTGCAGTCTTCGATCAATCCGCGCGGCGCCTCGTCGCGCAGCAGCCGAGAATGGTTCGCCTCCGCCATCTTCTCGTAGTCGTCGCCGTGGGCGATTTGTAAAAACCACAGCCGGCCGGCAAGTCCTAAAAAAGCAAGTATCAGGAGAGCGCCCATGATCCGCGCGCGCAGAATAGCGATCTCACCTTCGCGGTGAATCGGGAGAGGGTCCTGTGCCATGCGTCTTTCAAGCTGAGTCGGCATGGTTCTCTATTCGCCCGGCGGGGGTTTATGCAGTGTGCAGTACTTCGGAACTTCGTTCGCAGGCAACTGCTTTTCAATCGTTTCCGGACACCACTCCGTCGCCCGCATGCCGCTTTCGATGCAGATCGTGACAGTCACCATCTTTTGCGGCGTCGGAGAAGCCGCAGCCGGCGCCTGACTGACGGGCGTCGGCGCTGCTGATGTGGCCGGCGAACTTTGTTGCGTTTCAGTCGCTGGCGCGGCCGGAGTGCTTGACGATCCCGGATCGTTGACGGAAGAACCGTCGACGTACGTGGTCGGCTGTGTGCCGGTGACNNGGCGCGTTGGGCGCCGCCCTCAGGCCGCTGGTGTCGTCCACCCATACTGTCACGGTCTTACCGTCCGCCGACATCTGTGCGCCGGGGTCGCTTGGCGAGGTGTGAGTAGTAGCCGCGCTGCTCTGCTTCCTGGTTTCCGAATCGTCCGATGTCTGTGTCGTGTCTGTAGAACTGTATGACTGATTAGAACTCGTCGACGTGTTCGTTGAAGTCGTTACCGTTACCGTTGTTGTTGCCGCCGGCTTAGGCTTCGGTGCAGCTGCCGCTGCTTCCCGGGCCTCCTCCTTGGCCATGATCGTGTTGGCAGCCACCATAAACTGCTTCCAGATAGGAGCGCAAATCGTCGCTCCAAAAGCGTCGCCGTGCATCGGAAGGCCGTAAATCGGCCGTCCGGTATGTGGATCGGTAGATGGATGTCCGGCCCAGACGACACAGGTGAGTTTGGATGTGTATCCGTCGAACCACACATCGAGGTGGCTCTGCGTAGTTCCCGTCTTTCCGTGAGCATCGGGCGGGTTACCGTCCGCAAAAACAGCGCTCGCCGTACCGTTGGTGACAACCGCTCGCAGCATATCGCCCATTTGCCGCAGAGCGTCCGCTCGGATACTGGTCGTCTCAAGCTCAGGCTCGTCCTGCTCCAGCGTGCTCCCATCACCTAATTCAATATTCTGCACAGCTAAAGGCGTCGGCAATGCCCCCTGATTGTCGATCAGCGAGTACATGCTTGCCATCTCCAGCGGCGTGACCGCGGATGCTCCCAGGGCGAGCGTCAAATACGGGGCGAGTGGGGACTTTATTCCCATCATCGACGCGTAGTGTATCGCGGTATCGACTCCGACTTCACGCAGCACTTTGACTGCCGGAACATTGATCGACTGGGCGACGGCCTGCTCGGCGGTCACCCATCCATGAAAGACTCCGTCGTCGTTCTTCGGCGACCAGTCTGCGCCGTTGACTCCGGGCAGGGTAATCGGCTCGTCCAGGATACGCGTATCTTCAGTGATCAGTCCGCTGTCGAGAGCGGCCGTGTAGATGATCGGCTTAAATGATGATCCCGGTTGTCGGCGTCCGTCCGCAGCGATGTTGAACTGGCTCTTTGAATAGTCGATACCCCCGACCATTGCCTTAATATAGCCGGTCTTCGGGTCCATTGCCACCAGCGCAGCGTCGGTCGCCCCTAAATAATTGCCATTGGCGATGCCGTCGTGAATTGCCGTCTCCGCCGCCGTCTGCATCTCCATATTCACGGTCGTCGTAATTCTCAGTCCACCCCGGTAAAGTAGGTCGCTCCCATATTTATCGGTAAGCTGCTTGACGACATAATCTACAAAGTAGGGTGCGTGGAAAGTCTTGCTGCCGGTTGAGGGCGGCTTAGGGAACGCCAGGACGATCGGTTCAGCCTCCGCTTTCGAATAGCTGTAGTTGTCGATATAGCCGAGCTGGTACATTCTCGCGAGGACCGTGTTGCGCCGCTCCGTCGCCGCATCTTTGTCTACATAGGGCGACAGGTGCGACGGTCGCTGCACCAGCCCCGCAATCATCGCACACTGTGCGAGGTCGAGCTGGTCGACCGGCTTGCCGAAGTAGGTTTCTGAGGCCGCCTGTACTCCGTAAGCGCCGCTCCCGTAGTAGACCTGATTGAGGTACATCTCCAGAACCTGCTCTTTCGAGTAGTTCTGGTCTATTTTGAATGCGTAGACAATCTCACGCAGCTTACGGGAGAATGTTTTTTCATGACCAATGCCGTCTATACCAAGGTTGCGGACAAGCTGCATGGTGATCGTGCTGCCGCCCTGGCTGGTCATATTCCCGCCCTGGACATCGTGGAAGAAGGCCCGGCCAAACCCGCGAAAGTCAACTCCGAATTTGTCGCTGTAAAAACGACTGTCTTCGATCGCCACCGTCGCGTGCTGCAGGTTCATCGGAATATGGTCGATCGTGACGGTCTGTCGGTTCTGTGAGTAAAGACTTGCCAGCAGTACACCGTCCGACGAATAGATCGTCGACCGGCCGAGAGGCAGGTTCTCGATTTCTGGAAGCGATTGCGGCATTTCTTTGACCGCGTTCGCGATCGCGAAAAACACGCCGGCAAATGCACACAGCAGTGCGATGAGCGCAAAAGTGAAAAAGAGCTGCAGCCTGACAACCCAGGGATTACGCTTCTTTCGGCGTTTTTTGACCCCGCCGGGTGGCCGCCCCCCAGACGAACCGGAAGAACGGGAATCTCGAGTTCGAGTAGTCGCCATGTATTAGCCAGGCTCTCCACGGAGCAAAACAATCTGCGCGAGCCCCCGATAATTTGAGCTCGAACCGAACGGTATAACACACATTATACCAGAGACCCCGGTTACCTCATCGGAATTACTTAGCCAAAGCGCCTCCGGCGTCAAGTCCTTGAATGCGATGGCGCATCGCCGGCTAACTGGTTAATTGCCGAGCGGGCCTGATATCTGCGCGTTTCTGCTTCAAGTCCGTGATACAGCAGTTCATTTCAAAGGCAATGGACACTTCTCTCCGTACTGCTTGGATGTAAGCCACAGTCATGAAACTTTCTATTCAGGAGGCCGTCGCAAAGGTTGTCAGCAGGCTGTAAGATTGACTTCCCGGAGACATCGTCTCGATAGTGTTGCCCAATCGGGGCTCTGTGACGGACGGGGAGGATGAGTTGAGCAGCGAATCCTGCGAGCGAATCCTGCCGGCGTGAGAATATTGCTTGACAGTGATCTAGGCGGCATGTATAATGTTCTCAG
Source organism: Armatimonadota bacterium (assembly GCA_003134215.1). Lineage (GTDB taxonomy): Bacteria > Armatimonadota > Armatimonadia > Armatimonadales > Capsulimonadaceae > BOG-944. The sequence goes on along the minus strand of PLAD01000128.1, from coordinate 14,122 downwards.
TCCCTCATACGGCTGCATTGGCCAAACTTTTAGCACAAGGTTGTGCACGACTTCCACGGCTTGCGTCCGGGTGTCTACATCGTGCGAATAGGCAAGCAACTAAGCGGCAAGAAACTAAAGAAACGGCTCGCCGGCGCGGCAGTGAAGCTGCGATACGCGTGCATTAGTCAGGTCTCAGCTTTTCAGCGATGGCGAACTACCATCGATGCAGGCCGGGTTCTGATCGGATCTATCTTCGTCTTGCTCTTTTCAGTCATCCTTCTTGTCCCAAACTCTTATCCTTCAGCTCATCCAGCGCTCTCCCTTCAGTCGGTAGTCGGGATCCCGGCGACTGTCATTCTCATGATGTCTCTCCTGGTGATGTTCGGTCTGCGTTTTCATTCGAAACTCTACGACAGCACCGCGCGGCTGAGTCTTATTGGAATCGTAGCTACCGGCTCGGTTCTTGGAATGAGGCTGGATAACTGGATGCCGCATCGTGCCGGGGTTATGCCCATCGGCTGGGCTGAACTTGCGGCGATTACAACTGCGGCGGCTGTTATCACCCTGATGATCGATGCACGCACTGCGCTGCTTTGTTCGGCAACTTTGATCGTCTTTGGCGGCTTCCTGAATTCCGCCCACGGTCCGGGCCATGTCGCCTGCGCCTACACAGATGCCGCGTCATTAGGATCCGCGCTCATCGCCATCTACAGTTTTCACCGTCTTCAGTCGCGGGCGGCTATCGTTAAAGGCGCCTTCACGGTTGTCATTACCAATGCTGTGATCTGCATGCTCTTGCAATTTGCTTGTGGACAAGATTTCGGGCATATCGGACGGGCTCTCTTGTTTACGACGGTCGCAAGCAGCGGCGCGATCATCTGCTTCTTTAGCGCGGTAGCGATCCTAGAGCGTCCGCTTGGAATTACGACCTACCTCGGGCTGCTGGAGTTGTCCGACCTTAATAGGCCGCTGCTCAGACAGTTTTGCCTGGAGGCGCCCGGCAGTTACGCTCATTCGATGATGGTTGCAAACCTGGCCGCTGCTGCTGCTGAATCCATCGGCGCCAACGCGCTGCTTGCCCGTGTCGGTGCGTACTACCACGATGTCGGCAAGATAAGACGAGCAGAGTTCTTTATCGAAAATCAGTCCGGCTACAATATCCACGAGACCATGACCCCTTCGCTTTCGGCAGTCGTCCTCACCGCTCATGTCCGTGAAGGTCTGGACATCGCCGAGAACGAACACCTGCCTCCGGCAATCAAAGATATTATCGAACAGCATCACGGTACCAGCTTAATTCGCTACTTCTACAAGCTCGCAGCCAGCGGCACGCCCGAAAATTCCTGCGGGTCGCTCGAACAGCGGTTCCGTTATCCCGGGCCGAAGCCGCAGACAAAAGAAGCGGCGATCGTCATGCTGGCTGACAGTGTCGAAGCCGCTTCCCACACGTTGGTTCGTCCGACTCCCGCCAGAATCGAAGAGCTGGTCGAGACAGTTACCGGCAACTTGATAACCGATGGTCAACTCGACGAATCTACGCTGCTTATTCGCGATCTGACATCGATCAAAACGAGTTTCGTCCATCTTCTCTGCGGTATCCTGCATCGTCGGATCGAGTATCCGACATCACCGACCCGAACTATCGAGCAGGTTGGAAATCTGCGCTATTCCGGCGGAGGCCTGCACGATTCGGGCTTATTTGCCCGGATTTCGTCGCCACTGCCGTCCGAACATGAGACTATTCCTCCAACAACAACATTTGCCGACGGGGCTCCTTCGCCCATCCCTGCTCAGGCCTCTGTACCGATCACTCCGAGCCGCCGGTCGGATCGCTGACGTCGACCCTGATGCTGAGACCAGCATTCTGCTCACCAACGATGAGGGAATCGCACTGCTGAACTCCCAATTTCGCGGTATCGATAGGCCCACCGATGTCCTGTCATTTCCACAGGAAGACGATCTCCTTCTTGGCGACATAGTTATTTCAATGGAGACTGCTCAGCGACAGGCCGCTCGAGCCGATTGGCCATTTTCTTCCGAAGTCGCTCTTCTTGGAGTCCACGGGCTGCTCCATCTACTTGGCTGGGACGATGAATCTCTGGAGGGCGCACAGGAGATGGAGACTTTCACACGCACTGTTCTCACTGCATCGCAGATCGATATGCCGGGAGACGAACACCCATTTTTTCGTTCATTCCTTGAACAATGACGCCGGCGAACGCTCATGATTGCTGAAGTCTCGTTCAGCTTTAGTACAAGCAGTACTATAATAGAGGCTGTTTGCGGCCGACAATTATCTAGTTGAATTAACTTATGCGTCCAGTTCCTCGACCAAAAAATCAGTGGGATAGTTTTCGGTATGCGATCGAAGGGATTGTGCATGTCTTCAGAACCCAGAAGCACATGCGCGCTCACTTCCTGATTGTCGCCTTCGTACTTCTCCTGGGAATGTTCTGCCGCTTTACTGCTGTTGCGATGGTTGAGCTGTTACTTGTCATGTCGTCGGTTCTTGTCGCGGAGATGTTCAATACGGCGGTCGAAACCTGCGTCGACATGATCACTCAGTCATACCATCCTCTTGCAAAGCTGGCAAAGGATATCGCAGCCGGCGCAGTGCTGATGACGGCGATCGTCGCAGCCGTCGTCGGGGCCGTCCTCTTTATTGGCAGCATCAAATTGTTTCCGCTGAAGACGATCATCATGCGCGATCGCAATCCCATAGAGCTATGGGTGCCGATAACGCTGGTCGTCCTTTTGCTGGTGGTAGTGATGATCGCGAAGATTATGGGCGGTAAGGGCAGTATCCTCAGCGGAGGAGTCGTCAGCGGACATGCCGCTGTCGCCTTCATCATTGCTGGTACCATATCGTATCGCGTTGGTCACGACCCGGTCGTGACCATACTTGCGCTGGTTCTTGCCTTCCTCGTTGGACAGGCCCGCGTCGAAGGAAAAGTGCACACATTAAAAGAGGTCTTTATCGGCGGGCTGCTCGGGATCTGTTTTACTACAGGAGTCTACTACTTCCGAATTGGACACCCATGACTTTAGTTTCGAATGACTGCCGACTGGGACCGAAGTGACTGAAAAAGACGGCTGGGCGATATTTTCGATCCTGGTTTGCACCCTCCTTAATTTTTTTCTATCGCTGGCGGAGACATCACTTAACTCGCTGAGATCGAGCCGCCTGCAGCAGTATGCTCAGGGCGAGCACGACAGCGACGGCGCCTTTAATGTTGAGGCTATTCAGGCGCTTCTCCTGCACCCATCACGCTTCGTCGCCGCCGTCCAAATCGGCATCACCGTCCTCAGCCTTACGGCGGTCGCAGTCGCGATAGCAGTGCTTTCTCCGGACCTTGCGCACATCCTCTTCCGACTTCATATTGGCCATAACGTGCGCGTCTCGGTCACGGTACTGGTTATTACCGTCGCCCTCCTCACTCTTGTAGTCGGTGAGATAGTTCCACGTGCTGTAGCAGCTCGTGACCCTGAACATATCGCATTGCTAGTTGCAGAGCCCCTCCGCTGGCTTGAGCGGCTTGAAAGGCCGGTCGTAGCGCTGGTTCTCTGGCTGGGCAACCTGCTCTTGAAGCCGGTAGGACTGAGCGCCGCATTTACAGCTCCAGTAGTCACTGAAGAAGAGCTGAAGACGATGCTCGACACCAGTGAACGGCAAGGGGTGATCGAAGAAGACGAAAAGGAGATGCTGCGCAATGTCATCTCCTTCGGGGATACCGAAGTTCATTCTGTGATGACTCCGCGGATAGATGTCAAGGGAGCGCCCGCCGCGTCGACAGTCGAAGACTTGATTAAGCTCATCGTCAAATGCGGCCATTCACGCATCCCCATCTACGAGACTTCGATTGACCGCGTGATCGGAATAGTGCTCGCCAAAGACCTACTCATCCCGATGGTGGAGGGCAGGGCAGATGAAAACATCGCCGAGTTTCTCAGGACGCCGTACTTCGTTCCGGACAATAAGCGCGTTGACGAGCTGCTCGAAGAGTTTCGGCGGTCAAATCTTCAAATGACGATCGTTCAGGACGAGTACGGAGGGACGGCTGGACTTGCGACGATCGAAGACCTCCTCGAGGAGATTGTCGGAGAGATTCAGGATGAGTACGACGAAGAGGAGCAGATGATCGTTGTCGAAGGAGAAGGCGTCGCCGAAGCGGACGGGCGTGCAACTCTCACCGATATCAACGAACAACTCGACCTAGAGTTACCGACCACTGACTACGACACAATAGGCGGTTTCATATTCGGCCTATTCGGCCGCCCACCGTCCACCGGCGAGGAAATCGACTACGAAGATGTTCGGTTCCACGTTACCAAAGCCAACGGCCGCCGCATCCAGCGCCTCAGAATAGAACCTAAACCCGAAGCAGAAGAACCCGAAGAAGCAGAAACCGCCGCGACCTAGTACCCGATATGAGTCCATTTCCCACATTTGACGAGGGAGTAGCTACGTCGATTACTTCGGCCGGCGACCATCGATTGATCTTTCGACCGGACCGGGGAGGGAGTTTTGCACTATTATTCCTGGGCGCGTTCATCGAGTTTTCCGGCGTGATGTTTGGCGGAGCGGCCGTACCCATTTGTACGATATTTGCGGTCGCAGCCGCTGCAGGTTCTGTTTGGATGAGTATTCCTCGATCTCTTGAGATCGACTTTCAGGCGCAAACAATAGTGCAATTCATTGGCTTTGAACCCTATGTGTATCGCACCATCCGAACCGTCGATCAGCTAGACTACATGGCTGTCATTAAACACTCGCGCTCTGGAATTTTTCAATTCCACTTGGGCTTTGTACCGATGGCAACCAGTGACCGCCTGTCGTTTAGCGGAAGCGCTCATGCTTCGATCGACCTTTTGTGGTCGGGCAACGGCGAAGCTCTGGAAAGCTACGTAATCGCCATCGCCGACAGGTTCGAAAGGCCCTACCAGATCACACGATCCCGATGGGCTCCCCAGCCGGGAAACCTGAAAATACGCTTCAGAAAGTAATCCGAAGCTAATCGCAGTGAAATGAGAAGACGTCACCCGCCTCCATGCGGATGTGACTTTTCGTAGACTTCCTTCATATGCGCTGTCGTGACATGCGTGTAAATCTGTGTTGTTGCAATCGAGGCGTGGCCGAGCAGCTCTTGGACAAATCTCAAATCGGCGCCATTACTTAACAAATGGGTTGCAAACGAGTGACGGAGAACATGCGGCGTAATCTTCAACGTGGTGGAGACTGATGCGCAGTATTTATCGAACAGCATTCTGACCCCGCGGTCGGAAAGGCGTGATCCGAAACGATTGAGGAATACCGCATGTTCTGAACGCGCCTTTGGGTTTCGTTTCGCGAGAGCAGGTCTGCCCTGTTTGAAATAAATCCCCAACGCTTCCTGCGCCTTGCTTCCAATCAAGGCGAGACGCTGTTTGTTTCCCTTGCCAATGACAGTTGCGCGTCCCTGATCAAGATCGAGGTCTTCCAGATTCATGCCGACCAGCTCCGCAGCACGCATCCCGCTAGCATAAAGCGTCTCAAGCAAAGCAATATCGCGCAGCGCCATGGGTACATCGGCCCGCTCGGAAATCGGCGCAGCCATCAGGGCTTCAATCTCCGGATTGCGCAGAAATTTCGGCAGCCGGCGGTCAAGTTTGGGTGACCGGACTCCGGTGACCGGCGATGTTTCAATGACATCCTGCTTAACAAGGTAGGAAAAGAACGATCGCAGCGCGGCGGTTTTCCGAGCACGACTGCTTCTCGCGAGACCCCGTTGCTGCATCGACACCAGATAGGCCCTGACGATTTGCGGGCGGACATCGTCCACCAACGTTACTCCGTTTTCTTCCGCCCAGCCGATAAACTGGTTGATGTCTTCACCATACGCCTTCGATGTCAGCGGGGACGTATGCCGAAAAGCCGAAAGATAGTGCAGGAACGAGTCTAGATATCCGTCCATGGCTTAACTTGCCGTTGTCTCTAGCTCGCGCTCGATTTCCAGGAAAGGATCGGGGCGGAAGATCTGCTCTATGTCGGAGGACGCCAGTGCATCGAGCGCGCGCGCGGCTAGGGCCTTGTTCTTCTCACGCTTGTCGCGAATCCGCTCCGGCGGGGGCGGGACAATTCCCCAATTGGAGTTCATCGGCTGAAAATCCTTGCCGTCGTAGTTTGCAACATAATTCGTCAGCGCTCCGAGCATCGTCTCTACCGGCAGGACATATCCCGGCTGCCCATTCAGACGGCGCACTGCATTTCGCCCGGCTAGAATTCCAGTCGCTGCCGATTCAACATAACCCTCGACTCCGGTGATCTGTCCAGCGAAGAAAACGCTTGGATGGTTCTTCATCTCCAGCGTCGGTTCAAGAATGCCCGGCGACTTGATGTAGGTATTTCGATGGATAACACCATATCGCACGAACTCCGCATTCTCGAGGCCTGGAATCATGCGGAAGACACGCTTCTGTTCACCCCATTTCATCCGTGTTTGGAAGCCCACCATTGAATAGAGAGTCGCTGCCAGGTTCTCCTGGCGCAGCTGCAGAACAGCCCATGGCCGTCTGCCTGTCTGAGGATCGATCAATCCAACAGGCTTCATTGGGCCGAAAGAGAGGGTCTTTGGTCCGCGAGCTGCGAGCACCTCGATTGGCAGACAGCCCTCGAAGTAGCTTGCTCCTAATTCATGCTCGCCGAGCGGAGCTAGCTCAGCCGCAAGAAGCTCTGCATAGAACGCTTCGTATTGCTGTTTATCCAGCGGGCAGTTAATATAAGCGCCGTCGCCTTTGTCATACCGGGACGATTTATAAACCTTGTCGAAGTCAATCGTCGATGCATCGATTGTCGGCGCGACCGCATCGTAAAACGCCAGATGGTCCTGACCGGTTAACGCGGCTACCTGTGCTGCCAGTGCGTCGGATGTCAGCGGACCTGTCGCGATAATGACCGCAGTGGACTCTGGAAGATGGGACAGAAGGTCGGAAAGCCCGGTAAACTCCTCGCGGACTACTGTCAACAAGGGCTCGACTTCCAACTTTTTGGAAATGACGTCAGCAAATATGGTTCGGTCTACTGCCAGCGCTTCCCCAGCGGGAACCTGCGCTGCATCGGCGGCGGTGAGGATTAATGAGCCAAGACGCCGCATTTCCTCTTTAAGCAGTCCCGCAGCGTTGGATACCGAGTTCGATTTGAGGGAGTTGGAACAGACCAGCTCGGCAAAGCGGTCTGTCTGATGTACGGGCGTAGGGCGAGTCGGTCGCATTTCGTAAAGCGTCACCGATGCCCCTGCCTTGAGCGCCGGCCAGGCGGCTTCCGATCCCGCCAGCCCTCCGCCTATTACAATCACATTCACGTTAAACTCTCTTTTCGCTTCAAGTGTCAGTTTACCTGAGACTGCCGCGAAGCACTAATCATATTAAGTATTTGCGTAAGTTCGCAATTAGTGGTACTATATATGTGTACGAGGATTTAAAGTTCAGCATGAATGAGGCACTCAGACAGTTTAAGGCGGAGATTTTCCAAGCATTGGCCCATCCGACGCGTATCGCTATCCTTGAAGTTGTGCGCGAAAAAGAAACGCCTGTATCCGTAATTCTTGAGCAGGTCGGCCTTGAACCGGCAAATGCATCACAGCACTTTGCTGTGCTGCGCGCCAAACATATTCTTGTCAGTCGGAAAGAAGGCAACCAGGTTTTCTATTCGGTTCGGGATCCCCTTATTCTCGATGTCCTTGATACGATGCGCCGCTATTTTCAGTCGCATCTGATGGAATCCCTGGAGCTGCTGAAGCAAGATGACAGCGATGCTGCTCACGGGGCGGAGAAGTGATCGTCGGCGGTTCCAACGAAAGCAGAACTTTCGCGGAACGTTGGTATCCAAAAAGCTTTGAAGCGCTAAGAAACTACTCTTTAGCAAAGTTGACTGCCGACCTGATCTCTGGTTTTACGGTAGGCCTGGTAGCGCTCCCGCTTGCAATGGCCTTCGGCATAGCGAGCGGCGTATCGCCGCAAACCGGTGTCTACACGGCAGTTATCGCCGGGTTCCTGATCTCTGCCCTTGGGGGATCCCGCTTCCAGATCGGCGGCCCTACCGGCGCCTTCGTGGTAATCATCGCAGGAATTATCGCGAAATTCGGAATCTCAGGGCTATTGATGGTGACGATGATGGCCGGCGTCCTGCTCGTTGTTATGGGCATTACCGGCCTCGGTTCCGCGGTAAAGTTCATACCCCGGCCGGTAACGATCGGCTTTACCAATGGAATAGCAATCCTAATCGCATCGACACAAATAAGGGATTTTTTGGGTCTGACGACACCAAATGTTCCAAGTGCTTTTCTGCCCCGGATGGCTCTGCTCGCACACTTTCTCCCTACCATCGATCCGCGGACTCTTCTGGTTGGATGCCTATCGCTTTTCGTCATTTTGGTTGTTCCCAGACTGAGTAAACGAGTGCCCGGAACCGTTGTGGCGCTGCTGCTTGCGACAGTATTAACAGCGGTATTTCACTTCCATGTCGCGACTATCGGGACCAGGTTCGGTGGAATTCCCGAAGGAATGCCGATGCTGAAAATCCCGCGTCTCCGCCTTGACCTTGTCGTTCCGCTTTTCCCTTCTGCGGTCACTGTCGCACTGCTCGCTGCCGTAGAAAGCCTCTTATCGGCCGTGGTTGCCGACAGCATGAGCGGGGATCGGCACAATTCTAATGTTGAGCTCATCGCACAGGGAATCGCCAACATTGCATCTCCGCTGGTAGGTGGTATCCCGGCGACCGGCGCCATCGCTCGAACTGCAACTAACATTCGTGCCGGAGCGGTCTCACCTATCTCCGGCATAGTTCACGCGCTTACTCTTCTCCTCATACTAGTTGCAGCAGCACCGCTCGCTCGTTACATACCGCTTGCCGCCCTCGCCGCGGTCCTATTTGTCGTCTCTTACAACATGGGTGACTGGAAGGAAGTGTCAGTAATATTACGGCTCTCTAAGGCGGACAAAGCGGTATGGGCCGTGACCTTAGCATTGACCGTCATGGCTGACCTAACAGTGGCTGTCGAGGTGGGAATGGTTCTTGCCGCGCTGCTTTATATTCATCGCGTAGCGCAAACTACGACCGTGTCGGCGGTCACCGAAGAGTACATTGAAAGTGGACGGCCGCACATACTTCAAGATAAGCACGTTCCTCCCTATGTCTCAATCCTGAGAATTCATGGCCCGTTTTTGTTCGGCGCCACCGACAAGCTGGGAGACGCGGCGGAAGATATCGCTTCACTTGCGGAAATCGTTGTATTACGACTGCGCAACACGACGGCCATAGATTCCACCGGGCTGCATGCACTTGAGGAGTTTGCACACAAGTTGACGGCAAAGGGTCGAACGTTGCTTATTTGCGGAGCACGCGGACAAGTGTCTCACATGATCAACCATTCGCCGCTCTACAATCTGATAGGCATGTCGAACATCTGTCCAGACGTACAGTCGGCCTTGGACCGCGCTTCGGAGATTGTTGGCTCGTTTGATGGAGTAGGGGACGATGCCGCTGTCGAATTGTCGCGGCATGCGCCTCTGTAGGGTCCTTAGAGTTCGTACTCGTCTATTGGCGAGAAGTAAATGATCGTGATGACCGTGTTGCTGTCTAGATCTTCGCCGTAGATCTTCCTCAGAATGTTAATAACTTCATCAACGGTCCTGAACTCGGGATTCTCTCGTTGTATATCGCGGGGCGAAAGTTCTGAGAGCCGCTTTACTTCTACTTTATCGAGAATGGCGCTGAACAGTTTTTTACGCCTCGCGTATCGAGGTCCTGTCGTTACCCAGACCACCTGCCCGGTCCGATATTTGTCCCGTTTGTCGCCGAGACGGACCGTCGCAGTTTTGCGGCCGGTCTTTAGTACTTCTTCATACAAATCCGTGTAAAAGTTTAAAGCAATCATTGATTGGATTATAGCACGCCAACAAAACTAGCGTGACTCCCCGTCATGTCGATCAGGCCGCGAATGCGACGCCTTCGGTTTCAGCATCCGAGTCGCCCTTTTTCGGAAGAGACTCTTTATGTGCGCAGTCTTTATTGCTGCACTTGACACCGATCACTCGCCCTCGGAACGTATTTTCTGTCAGTATTTGCCCGCACTCTGGGCAGTTACGGTCAATAGGCTTACCCCAAGAGACAAAATCGCAAGCAGGATAGTTGGCGCAACCGTAGAACGTGNNTTCTACCTTCGCCGCCGGCGGACGCGAAATATTCTTGCATTCCGGATAGCCGGAGCAGCCAAGAAACGTTCCGAACCGTGAAGAGCGTTCGGCCATAGGCTTGCCGCACTTTTCGCAGATTTGGTCGGTGAGTTTGGGCTCAATCTTAACTCGTTCCATCTCGGAGCCGGCCTTTTCCACGCCTTCGTGGAAAGGCTTGTAGAACTCCGCCATCATCTTGATCCAGTCTTCACTGCCTTCTTCAACTCCGTCCAACTTAGATTCCATTCCCGCCGTGAACTTAACGTCTAAGACGTCTGGGAAGTGCTTTACCAGAAGATCCGTCACCGCCTTGCCGAGTTCTGTTGGATAAAACTTCTTCTCCTTGAGATCGACATAGAGACGCTCTTGAATAGTCGATATAATCGCTGCGTAGGTGCTCGGACGGCCAATTCCCTGTTCCTCCAGCGCTTTGACCAGAGTCGCTTCCGTAAACCGCGGAGGCGGCTCGGTGAAGTGCTGCTTCGGAATCAACGAGATGAGATCGAGTGCTTGACCGTCGGAAAGCGGCGGCAGCGGCGGTCGCTCTTCATCTTCGATTTTCGCATCGTCTTTACCTTCGCTGTATACACGCAGAAAGCCGTCGAACTTAATCGTCGATCCGGTGGCCCGGAAACCATAATCGAGGGCGGAAATGTCTACTGTGACAACGTCGAAAATTGCGCTCGCCATCTGCGAAGCGACAAATCGCTGCCAGATCAATCGGTAAAGGCGCGCCTGCTCCGGCGAAGTGTATGCTGCGACTTGCTCCGGGGTTCTGTTTACATCGGTTGGACGGATTGCTTCGTGAGCATCCTGAGCCGAACCGCTCTTCTTAAACTGCCGCGAGGACTCCAGGTTGTACTTCGCGCCGTAGTTTGAGGCGATGTACGCCCGCGCCGCACTCTGCGCCTCGGCAGCTATCCTGGTCGAGTCCGTCCTCATATAAGTGATTAAACCGACATGGCCTTCTCCGGGGACTTCGACGCCTTCATAAAGCCCCTGGGCAGTACGCATCGTCCGCTTCGCATTGAAGTTCAGCTTGCGTGATGCCTCTTGCTGCAGAGTCGATGTGATAAATGGGGCCGATGGGTTTCGCCGTTTTTCAGTTCTCTTTATTTTCTTGACGCTGTATTTGGCTTCGCGAAGGTCGTTCAGAACAGAGTCGGAATCCTCGACAGTCCTAAGCTCAATTTTCTTGCCCGCCTTTTCGATCAGGGCGGAATCAAATCGATTCTTAGTGGTATCCGGTGTTAAAGTCGCGGTAACGCTCCAATACTCGACTGGATTGAAAGCTTCAATCTCGCGCTCTCGGTCGGTGATTAAACGAACTGCTACCGACTGCACTCGTCCAGCGCTGAGCCCCTTTTTAACCTTTCGCCAAAGCAGCGGGCTGATCTCGTAACCCACGAGCCTGTCAAGCACTCTTCGAGCCTGTTGTGCATTCACGCGGTTCATGTCGATTTTGCGAGGAGACGCCAATGCCTGGCGGACTGCGTCACGCGTGATTTCGTTGAACTGAATTCGTTGAGGATCTTTTAACTTCAGCGCTTCGGCGATGTGCCAGGAAATCGCCTCCCCCTCGCGGTCAGGGTCAGATGCAAGGTAAACTGTTGTCGCTCCTTTGGCCGCCGCTTGAAGCTTCGCCAGGATCTCTTTCCGCTCAGGAATTATTGTGTAAGAGGGCTTAAAATCGTGTTCGACATCTACTGAGAGCTTGCTCCCAGGCAGATCGCGAATATGGCCCATCGAGGCTTCGACGACATAGTCGTTGCCCAGGAATCCTTTGAGCGTCTTTGTTTTTGCAGGTGACTCGACAATTATCAGCGATTTTGACATAGCGTTCCTATACTTTACGTTCTGGACCGGCGTCCGCGCCGGTCGGTCCATCATTTAGCAACAAGTCCTCAACGACTTAAGTTCAATCGGGAAATCAGATTATGGCTATTAAGTTTGTCTTTTTTGACGTTGGCGATGTTCTCTTCGACGAGGATGTACCACATTTATACTACTTCCACTCACTACTTCTTGCGATGCGCCGTAACGGAGTCGACATCTCCTGGGACGAATACCATGCTCGTGTGCAATCCATAATACGCAGTAATCCGGCGAACGCGCCGGTAGATGCGATCAATTTTTATGTCCCCGATCAGGAATTGCAGAAAAAGATCTACAGCGAAGGCCGGTTCGAATATGACGAAATGCGCCGTCCTCGACCTTACGGACTGCTGCTCGATAATATCGTTCCTGTTCTCGAAGACCTACACTCTACCTTCAAGCTCGGGATAATTGCTAATCAGCATCCCGAAATAATAGGCGCCCTGGGCGATTATGGTATCGAAAAATATTTCGATGTAATAGCAATCGACCAAATTGTCGGATTTTCTAAACCCGAGCCTGCTTTGTTTAACTGGGCATTGGAGCAGGCGGGCTGCAGCGCTGAGGAAGCCATTATGGTGGGCGACCGACCGGATGTTGATGTCGCACCCTCTAAAAAGCTTGGTTTCCGCACTGTGCGCTTCCGCCGAGGCCTTTATTATTCGCTTTACGATGCAGCGAATACGGATGAACGCGCCGACCTGGTCGTCTATGACACCGGGCGGTTAGCGCAAGGCGTTCGCACGCTTGCGAATGCGTGCTAGGTCAATTGGTAAGGAATTGCTGTAAGTCGGGCCGCTTAGCGTAGCTTTTGTCTCGGGGAACTACGTATTCTGCGGTTCCGTCAAGCATGGCGAAGTAGACCAGACCGTCTTTTTCCGAAAGACCTAGCTGTGGATAGGTGTCGTATTCAGCCTTATATCCATCGTACTCGTCGGACCTACCGCTTTTCACATATGCCTTATAGTGACCGATCTCATGGATCATTACTGCAGCACGGCCCAGCGGCGTCGTTTCCGTAAAGAAGCGGTCAGCCAGGACAATCGCAGTCGGCTGATGGCCGGGGGAAAGGGTGTAGGCATAAGGAGTTCCGCCAGCCTTTTGCGCCTCGGCAATGNNCGTCCGGCGATGCAGCGCGCCACATTCCGAGCTGCAGCAACTTTTGCCCGTCATTTGCCTGAGTTCCCAATCCCGCGGTGCGCATAAGCGAAAGAGATGCATTAATCTGTGTGAGCTCCGCGGTGGTCAGCGGCCGGCCAACCTGCGCAGAACTGTCACTGCGACAGAGTCCTACCGAAAACGCGAACAGCAGGGCGATCACAGCTTTAACATGTACCGCTTTATATCGGGCAGTTTTCAACTGGCCTCATTTCCATCCTGGCCGATCCAGGTCGCGATACAAATCTGATTTCCGTCAGGATCGGTAAACCGGAATTCGCGATTTCCCCACGGCTGGTTGGTCGGCGTATGATCGGCGACAATACCGTGATTGACACAATGGCTATACCAACTGTCGACATCCGGCACGTAGAGGTAGATCAGGCCGCCGACAGAGCAGTCGCCGGCATGCTCACTGAGATAAAATGTATAGCCCAGCTTGGACAATTGCATGAAGACCGGAAAGCCCGCGTCAAACCTGTGCTCCCAATCAATGTTAAAGCCAAGCCTTCGAACGTAGAAATCCTTCGACTCATCGTAGTCGGTTATTCTAAATGTCGGAATAATGTGCTGCAAGGACATAATCCTTTCTATGGCTTGATTTTCGCGCCCATACCTACATCTGCGACGGCTTTTCGATTTGGGAAATTAAACATCTCAACGCGTGGTTCACAGCTGCCATATTCGCTTTCCTTTTTCTCACGTGTCGATGCTGTCGTCGGGCTGACAATCCTGACAGTTTCGCCGTCATCGACATGTACGACAAAGATCAACCGAGCAGGTTAGATAGTTATCGCTGCCAGTAATGATACTCCATGTTTTGCGATGATTGTTGATGCTTTGACGGCTTAAGTCGCTCAATCGCTTTTGTTGTATGTTTGGACTGCTCCCCTGAAAT
>PLAD01000007.1 GCA_003134215.1 Armatimonadota bacterium | reverse complement strand
GATGTCGGGCGAAAAAGGATTGCATTTTAAATGTGTTCGAGCACATTTAAAATGAAATGTTACGAAGCAAGAAATGTGGCGCTGAGCCCCGCAGAACCGGTTTTGGTAGATGTCAGACTGAACTGAACGCCACATTTTTTCAGCAAGAATTGAATGCGCGGATATGGTGTCGGTTCCTGCCACAAATTGGAGAACCGATCATGTTTGAACAATTATTCCAGCAACCCGCGGTTATCGCGCGCCATCGTGAGGGGCCCGTCTCGAAGGATCGCGAAAGATTTCTCGTTCACTGTGCTGCCTTGGGAATGTCGAACGAATCTCTGCTGAATTACGCTTCTCATCTACTGTTGATCGCAAACCGTATGAATGTATGCGAAGAACAGCCTTTTACTACACAGGAAATTGAAACCGCAGCGGATCTGTGGGCGCGGCGTCAACGTAGGCGAGGTCGTAGTCATTCCCGCAATGCCCGCCAGCGTTTCGTTCAGATAGCCTCCGATTGGCTGCGATTCCTCGGGCGGTTGCAAGCGGCAGCGCCCAATTACATCGTGGGTGAAGTAGCCCTCCGAGACTTCACGACTTTTATGCGCGACGAGCGGGGTCTGTCGGCATACACCATCCGTAATTGTCAAAAGATCATTATGCGGTTTCTGCAACAGTTCCATAGACTGGACCGCCCGTTCTCTTCGGTTTCGATCACCGACGTCGATACGCACTTGGAAGCACTGGGCAAGCGCCAGTGGTCTCGAGCATCTATAGCCGCCAGTGCCAGGGGGCTCCGCACATTCTTTCGTTTCGCCGCCGAGAAAGGTTTGTGTTCCATGGTCATCGCGCCTGGAATAAGGGGACCGCGCGTGTATAAGCACGAAGGATTGCCTACGGGACCGACGTGGAGTGATGTGGAACGGCTAGTAGAGAGTGCCAACGGCAGTACGATTCTTGACATTCGTGATCATGCCATCTTACGACTTCTGGCAATTTACGGGTTGCGTCGGCAAGAAGTTAGTCAGCTGCGTTTGGAGGATATCGACTGGCAGAAGGATCGGATTCTCGTTCGGCGTCAGAAGCAGCGCTGTACTCAAGAGTATCCGCTGGTGCCCTCGGTCGGTGATGCGATCCTCGATTACCTCCAGCACGCACGGCCGAAGAGTCACTATCGCGAGATATTCCTAACGACACGTGCGCCCATTCAACCGATCTCTGGTGACGGTTTGTACGACATGGTCCATACGCGGCTCAAAGCGCTTGGGATCCGTAGTCTTCGCTACGGCCCCCATGCACTCCGGCACGCCTGTGCCACGAGATTAATGGCTCAGGGGCTTTCACTCAAACATATCGGTGACCATTTGGGCCATCGCACTGCAGCCGCCACCCAGATCTACGCAAAAGTAGATCTCGCCGGCTTGCTAGAGGTCGCCGAATTCAGCCTTAGAGGTTTGCTATGAAAATTTCAGATGCTGTCACCCGATATGTTGCCCATCGAAAAGCGTTAGGCATGCGCTTTTGCAGACAGGAGCGAACCCTGCATTCGTTCTCCCGACACTGTGGGGAGACCGACCTCGGGGATATTGCACCAGAGAGGGTCCTTGAGTTCATCGCCGGAAACGGTCCGGTCACACTAAATTGGAGGGGTAAGTACGACACTCTACACGGCCTTTACCGATTTCTGATCGCCCGTGGGCTTGCGACTCTTGCCCCCTTGCCTAGGGCTGTCCCGAAGCCGTCAATCACCTTCGTCCCTCATATATTCTCTGAGGCCGAGCTTCGACGGATGATCGACGCGTCGGATGCCTGTCAGAGTTCCAATCGCATACTGCAGGGGGCTACGCTACGCACACTATTGTTACTACTCTACGGCGCGGCTCTACGCCTCAATGAGGCGCTCTCATTGACGCTCGCCGACGTCGATCTTGCCGCACGGACGCTCAGTGTACGTGAAAGTAAATTCTATAAGACTCGACTGATACCGATTGATACAGATCTATGCCGCGTATTGGCGTCGCACGTGGCGATTCGCCAAAAGCAATGCGCGGCATCCGATGAGCCGCTGCTGATAACAAGCCAAGGTTGCGCGGTTCCAGACCATCTGGCACAAGCCGCGTTCCGCCGGCTGAGGGTACTGGCCGCGATTACGAGGCACGATGGAACCCATCAGCAGCCGAGATTACACGACCTGCGTCATTCCGCCGCCGTTCATAGGCTCGTTAACTGGTATCGAAGCGGACGCGATGTGCAGCGTCTCCTGCCGAGACTTTCCACGTTTCTTGGGCATATTGACGTAGCCAGCACGCAGCGCTATCTCACGTTGACTCCCGAACTCCTACGGGAGGCAAGCAAGCGGTTCGAACAGTACGCGATAGGAGGTGGTCATGAGTGAGACAACGTTACTTGGATATTGGATCCGACGATTCCTTTTGGAGCATTTGATCGGAGAACGAAATCTATCGCGCAATACCCAACTGGGCTACCGAGACTCGTTGGCACTGCTGGTTCCCTTTATAGCGCGGGAAGCCAACCGGGCAGTGGATGCTTTGCGTGCCACAGATTTGACCGCTGATATTCTACGCAAATTCTTGGCGGATCTTGAGACGTCTCGCGGCTGCTCGCCTCAAACCCGAAACCAGCGGCTCGCCGCCATTCATGCGCTGGCACGCTTCATTGGAGAGCACAGCGTGGAGCTGATTGCTTGGTGCGCTCAAGTCAGGGCGGTTCCATTTAAGAAGACGGCAAAGGCTGCCGTCGGATATCTAGAAAAGACCGAAATCGATGCGCTCTTGGCCGCACCCAATCGCCGAACGGGGCAAGGGGACAGGGACTATGCGGTGATGCTCTTCCTGTACAACTCTGGGGCCCGAGCGGATGAGGCTGCACAGCTACGCGTCAAGGATGTTGACCTCGCAGCTTCATCGGTTTGTATCTTTGGGAAGGGACGCAAGCAGAGGCACTGCCCGCTGTGGCCAGTCACGGTGAAGACGCTCGGCTCCATCATGGGAGACCGGGCTCCCTCCGAACACGTCTTTCTAAATCGTCGGAAAAGCCCGATTACTCGGTTCGGCATTTATGCGCTGGTTCGGCGGTACGCTTCAAAAGTATCCGCGGCAGTACCATCCTTAGGAAAAAAACGCGTTAGCCCCCACAACATCAGGCATTCGACTGCATGCCATCTTCTACGCGCCGGGGTTGATATCAACACGATACGGGGATGGCTGGGCCACGTCTCGCTCGACACTACAAACATATACGCCGAGATGGACTTGCAAATGAAGGAGGCAGCGCTGTCCAAGTGTGACATCGGAGGCGACCCTCACTCGGTTCGACGGTGGCGGCAACCAGCTTTGATGGAATTCTTGAAGAATCTGGTCTAAGGAAATGTGGCGTTCAGTTCAGTCTGACATCTACCAAAACCGGTTCTGCGGGGCTCAGCGCCACATTTCTTGCTTCGTAACATTTAACTTCAACCCGTAAAGAGCCA
>PLAD01000364.1 GCA_003134215.1 Armatimonadota bacterium | reverse complement strand
ATGGATCGCAGCTCTGAAGCAACTGGATTGCAGATTCAAGGATTTCGTGGTCGATATCCAGCACTGCCAGCACTTCCACTTCATCGAATTTCAGCCATCCGCGCTCGTCCAAGCAGTTAACCAGGTATTCGGCAGTCCGGAGCATCGGTCCAGCGCTTGCCATGCTGCGCAGCGCTGAAAGAAGGTTGTCACGTAAATTTGTGGACGACGGCTTAAGTGTGATGGGGTCAAAATGGTCGTCGGAATCTACTGCAGGCGTGTAATCGGAAAAATCATCGTCGTGCCTGTTGTCTACGGGTTCGTTCTCCGGACTATCGGTGCGGTTTGGCGATGCTTCTGTAACCGCGAAGGGGCTTTCTGACTGGACACGACGAGGACAGTTCGCACAGAGACCAATTGCCTTCGGGCACTCTACGCAGCCATCGGTCGAACCTTCGGCGACTTCGAGCGCTGGGTTCTCCATCAACTCCCGTTCAATGGCTTGCAGCAGCTCCTGATTCGAACACTGAAGTATCTCGCTCGCCTGTATTAGGTGAGGCGCGATTTTCTGTGTCTGAAGTAGTTGTTGTGCTTGATCTTGCGAAACCTGCATCTGACTGTTCCATCCCTACACTGCCGCCGCCAACTCATCTGCCGCCGAAATACTGCAGCGTTGTTTTAGAGATTGCCGCTTGGCCGGCAACGTCAAAGGCTTATTGTCGGCTGATATCGGCCTAAAACGGAGGACAGGATATTAAAAAACAGTAGGTCGGTCAAACAGGAAGAACACGCATTAGCTCGTCCTGATCGTTCGACATTATGCAACTCCCAGTTTTTCTTTGAAATATGTGATGGTGTCTGCGAGACCGGAGCTGAGTTCAACTTCAGGCTGCCATCCAAGAAGCGATTTGGCTTTCGTGATATCGGGTTTGCGCTGCTTCGGATCGTCAGCTGTTGGCAATGGAACAAACGTTATAGCGCTTGAACTGCCTGTAGCTTTCAATATTTCTTCAGCAAACTCGATCATCGTGCGCTCGGAAGGATTACCGACATTGATCGGGCCAGGCTGATTTGACATCGCTAGTCTATAGATGCCGTCGATTAAGTCGGAAACATAACAAAACGATCGTGTCTGTTTACCGTCTCCAAATACAGTTAACGGCTCTCCAAGTAATGCTTGACTAAGGAATGCCGGAACCACTCTGCCGTCGTTCACTCGCATCCTCGGACCGTAGGTGTTAAAAATTCTTACTACTTTCGTGTCCAGGCCGAACTTTCGATGGTACGCAAACACGGCTGCTTCCGAATAACGCTTTGCCTCGTCGTAGCAAGAGCGGGTTCCATTCGGGTTGACGTTGCCCCAATATTCTTCCGGCTGCGGATGCACGGTCGGGTCGCCGTACACTTCCGATGTCGATGCCATAAAGTAGACCGCATTTTTCGCCTTCGCTAAATCAAGCGTGTTATGGGTCCCAGCAGAACCAACAAGAAGAGTCTCGATCGGCAGCTCCAGGTAATCTACCGGGCTTGCCGGTGAAGCGAAATTGAAAACGTAATCAACATCTCCATCAATTGTAAAGGGTTGGATGATGTCTTGCTGTATTGATGAGAAAAGCGCATTGGATGCCAGGTGGGCAATATTGCCGGGGTTGCCGGTAATGAAGTTGTCAACTGAAGTGACTCTGAATCCTTCTTTCAGTAACCGATCGCAGAGATGCGATCCAAGGAATCCCGCTCCTCCAGCGACAACTGCATGTTTTAAGTTCATAGGAAATTTGGTCTTTTTCGTCTGATTCGATAACGATTTTAGTGAGCTATGGTCAAAATCGGCCACATCGAGTACGCCTTCATTATCCTTTAATTAACCCTGAGTGTCAAGAGAGCAGCGACCGCTCTGACTGCCAGGCGAGGCACGTCGAATGGTTCGGACGTGCCAATACGATAGGTAAATGCTTCCGGCGATCTTTTCGTAGGAGCGACGGGGTTCAGCATGGTAGAAGTACCAGTATGAACCAAATGATGCTCCTTGACCTGACGAGACATTCCTTGATGGTGGCGCTTGAACTGGCGCTGCCGGTTCTGTTGGTTTCTTTGATTGTCGGCGTTATGGTCAGTCTTTTTCAGGCCGTCACACAGATTCAGGAAATGACTCTGACTTTCGTCCCCAAAGTGCTCGCGATTACCGCCGCTTTAGTCATTCTCGGACCATGGATGCTGGCCTTGATCGTCAACTTTACTTCGGGTCTATTTCTCGCGGTGCCCGGGATGCTGCAAAACAAGTAACCGTGTTCGATTTCTCATCGATACCCGTCCGCGACTATTGGATTTTACTGCAGGTGTTGGCCCGTGTCTCTGCGCTCATCGCGATCGCTCCGGTCTTTGGAGCATCTCAGGTTCCGCCGCAGGTCAAAGTGCTCCTGTCGATTGTTCTCAGCCTGATAGTGTGGCCGCTGGCCTATGCTGCACTAAAGGGAGAATCGGTGCCGTCTAATTTTTACTCGATGGGAATAGTTTTGATGGGCAATGCGCTCATTGGTCTTGCGATGGGCTTTGTGGTTAGCCTCACTCTCAATGCCGTTCAGATCGCCGGCTCGATCCTCGACCTTCAAGTCGGTTTTACCGTAGCCCAGACCTTCAACGCGGAAATTGGCGAGCTTGCTGCGCCGCTCACCCAGCTTCAGTATATGTACTCAATTCTCCTGTTCATTTTGGCCAACGGCCACTATATGCTAATATCGGCTCTCGGACAGTCATTTGCCCTTATTCCGGAATCCGCGTTGAAGATGGCGTCGTCAAGTTCCCTTGACTATGTGGTCAAGTTAACAGGCACTACAATGCTTGACGGTATCACGATTGCGGCTCCGGTCGCGGCAGTTATGCTGGTGGTGGATCTGTCGCTTGCCTACCTTTCGCGGGCCGTCCCNNGTCCCTCAAATGAATGTCTTCTATGTAGGTACTCCGGTCAAGCTCATCATAGGGTTGATCATGATGATCGCAGTGCTTCCAATGACCGCTCTGCTCTTCGGACATATGGTCAGCCAATCCCCGTTCGATTTGCTCGGCGCCTTCGGGGCGATGGAGCGATAATCGATGCCTGAACAAACCGCCGGGGAAAAAATATTTCCTGCAACCCAGCATAAACGCGACGAAGCGCGTAAGCACGGTTCCGTTGCCAAATCGATGGATTTAACCGGCGCACTGGTCTTTCTCTCGCTTATGATCGCAATTCGGGTCGCTCTCACCAGCGGCGCCGTGCCCGGAATTTGTACGACGGACCTCAACGAAGCTTTTAATTTCGATCCACATCCGTTTGCATTCGGTTTCAATACGCTGCGTTTCTGGCAGATTAAGGGCGATCTCTGGTTTGCCCAGACCGCACTGCCAATCCTCGGCGTCGCATTCTTCGTCGGTCTCGCCGTGAACATCGCCCAGGTAGGGCTTGTCATCTCATTGGAGGCGGCCGCACCGGATTGGGACCGAATCAACCCAATGCGGGGCTTTGAGCGGATGTTTTCTGCGCGCGGCACGATGGAACTGCTCAAGGGAATCTGCAAAATCGGATTGNNATCTGTTGGAACGAAGTCGAGGGGTCACTTCCGCAGATTATAGGTTCCGCAGGATCGCCGCTGCCAATATTTTTGTCCACTGTCGGAGATCTGATTTGGTCCATCACGATCAAGGTTGCAGTCGTTCTCGCGACAATCGCCGCGGCCGACTACGTATTCCAGAAAATTCAATTCGAAAAAATGATGCGAATGAGCCGCGAAGACATGCGTCAGGAAGTGAAACAGCAGGATGGCGACCCGCTGATTAAGCAGCGAATCCGGCAAAAGCAGCGTGAGTTCGCCAAAAAGCGCATGATGCATGACGTGCCGAAAGCGGATGTCGTCATCACGAATCCGCCCCACTTTGCCGTGGCTCTCAAGTACGATGCCAAGACAATGTCTGCGCCGAAGGTCGTGGCGAAGGGCCAGGACGAGGTTGCGCAGCAGATCAAACGGATCTCGCAGGAATCTTCTGTTCCGATGGTCGAGAACGTACCGCTTGCCAGGGCTCTCTACCAAGAAGTAAAGATCGGCAAAGACGTTCCTCCGAAACTGTTCAGAGCTGTCGCGGAAGTCCTCGCTTTCGTTTACCGTATGCACGGCAGACGCGACCTGTAACGTCGACAATTTTGACTGATTTCGGGCAATTTGCACAACTTTACACGCAAAAGTACCATCTTCGTCACTGTCAGGTATGATACCAACGGAAATTTGGCGTATGATATGCTCGACACCTCAATCGAGCTGCTAAAAATACGTAAATTTAAAATCCCCCTCGCAGACTAAAGGAGAGCTGGAAGACGATGGTCTGTCCTTATTGCGGCGCCCGGAGCAGTCAATCCGCGGTTGTCTGCAGTCAATGCGGCGCAATTCTGCGTGATAGCCTGACGGTTAAGGCAAATCTCAAACGAAGGACATCGCAGCCGGTAGTCAGGCGCAAGTTCCTAGGAAGCATTTTTATAATGCTTGCGGCATCGGCCCTCGCTTTCGGAGTCGGCTTGTTCCTTGGGAAAGTCGCGTTTGAAGACAACAAGGAGTACCAGACGTTCTGCGGACTGACAGCCGCCATTCTCAGCATGATTGTCATGCTGATCGTCTCCTTTGGTCGCCTAACTCTGCTTCGATTTATCTATTCTTCAAATCGCCGAAAGCTGACTGAGGAGGCTGCGCGCCTTATTAGCACTGCACAGACCCGACTGGAAGAACAGCTTCAGGAACAGTCTGGAAGCGAACTCCGGTTCCAGTTGGCGTCTGTATATCTGCTTGCGAATGATCTCGAAAAGAGCATTCAACAGTTCGAACAGGCGCAGCAGCTCCATGTCCAGCATCATCCCGGCGACCTTAACAACTGGGCAGTTGCGCTGGCCATGCGCGGACAGCTCGGTCCTGCAGTCGAACGGTTGGAGCGGGCTATCGCGACCAGCCCTGCCAGCGCCGAGCCACGTTTTAACCTGGCGAGAATACTCAACCAGACTGGCCGCGAGGTCGACTCGAGAGCAGCTGAAGCAAAATTAAGAGATCCGGCGGCGCCGCTGGAAACCAGCCCTGACCTGCTTAATCAACTCGGGATGGCGTTCGCTGTAGAGGGCAGGACCGATGATGCCGTTAACTATTTTGATAAAGCCGCGGGAACTGCTGGGAAGGCGAGAGATCGCGAACTTGCGACGAATATGCGCAACAATATCGGTGTCGCTCACGCTCTTGCAGGCCACCGAAATGAAGCGCAGGCTGAGTTCAATGCAATTGTCAAGACCGAGCCCGATAACGCACGTGCCGCGGCCAATCTTGGAGTTCTTTTGATCGCTCAAGGCAGATATAGCGATGCGATTGAGCGCCTGCGGCAGGCGCTTCACCTTGAACCCGACCTTGCGGCGGCCCACTGCGATCTTGGTTACGCATTGTGTCTCTCAGGTAATGTCAACGAGGGAATCCCCGAATATCGTGCGGCCCTGCTGCTCGAACCCAACAACTTCGAAGCGCAATACAACCTTGGCAAGTCGTATCTGGACGAATGCATATTTTACTT
>PLAD01000059.1 GCA_003134215.1 Armatimonadota bacterium | reverse complement strand
ATGGCCTTTGAGTCCATCGAGGCTGCGCTCCTGCGCGCCTTTCAAGAATTCCTTTTCCAATGCCTCGAACTCCGGCTGCAGCCGGAAAGTAACGTTCATGAGAGAGCGGTCTTCCTTGGCTGTGACAGTCGCTTTGAAGACCGTACTGTTCGAGTCGATGGCGTTATAGAGTACGCCTGCTTTGTCGCGGTTCTGCTTTTCTATCGCCGCGAGGCCGCCGTTCGCCTTAAGCCATTTCGCCACCAGCCCGACAACATAGATCGCGAAGACAGGCGGAGTGTTATAGAGCGAGTCCTTGTCGGCGTAGTTGCTGTATGCGAAGATAGTCGGAATGTCCTTCGACGATTTTGCGATGAATTCCTTACGAGCGATAACGATAGCGACACCGGCCGGCCCTGCGTTCTTTTGCGCGCCGGCATAGATCATCGAGAACTTGCTATGATCGCGATTGAGTGCCATGAAGTCGGAAGACGAGTCGGCGACCAGCGGTACATCGCCGGTGTCGGGCAGGTCGAACCACTCTGTGCCTTCAATGGTGTTATTAGTGGTGATGTGAAGATACTTAGCCCCCGGAGTGATTTTAAAATCCTTCGGGATATAGGAGAAGTTCTTATCGGCGGATGTTGCAATCTCGACAGCGCTGCCGCGCCCGACCTTCTGCGCCTCCTTTAGCGCTTTCGAGCCCCATTCTCCGGCATTAACATAATCTGCAGTAGAGCCGGCGGGAAGCAAGTTGAGCGGAAGCAGTGCAAATTGCATGCTTGCGCCGCCCTGGACAAACAGTACGCTGTACTCGTCTGACGACAGTCCGAGCAGTTCCAGCAGATCGGCCTGAGCGCCGAAATGGATAGCTTCGTAATCTTTGCCGCGATGTGACACTTCAATCACGGACATACCGGACCCGTTGATTTCAAGTACTCCCGCCGCAGCCTCTTGTAAAACCGACTCCGGCAGGATTGCAGGCCCTGCACCAAAATTATATATCCGACTCATAAGCGCCCCTTCGAACTTTGAATGTGTTAACTGTAGTTTACTCGGCGCAGTTAGCAGTGTCAATCTGCTTGTGATATTTTTCACAAATAGACGTTCACTCGATGCTTGTGCATAAAAGGACAACAAAGCTGCTGAGAGAGAATGCTGTCGCAGCAGCGTTGACCATTCCGGAGTTGGACCTGAGCGAACTAAGTGCACTGGAGCGTAATTGCTGCTTAGCCGGCGATTTCGATCATTCGGTTCAGCGCTTTGATTGCATCGAACGCGATTTCGTCGGGGACGACGATTTCGTTCACGACATTGCCTTCGACAAGATTGTCCAATACCCAGAGCAGGAACGGCGGGGCGATGCGGTACATAGTGGAGCACGGGCAGACAATCGGATCGAGGCAAAAGACAATTTTGTCGAACTCTTTTTGCTCTTCCGCGAGTCGGTTCACTTGATTTATTTCAGTTCCGACAGCCCAGATTGAGCCGTTGGGCGATTCGCGAATGAGCTTCTGTATCTTCTCTGTCGAACCGTAGTCGTCTGCGGCGGCAACAACCTCCTGGCGGCATTCCGGATGGACGACAACTCGAACAGTTGGGTACTTTTGCCGCGCAAGCTCGATCTGCTTGACTGTAAACCGGCCATGAACCGAGCAATGGCCCTTCCAAAGGATAAACTTTGCAGCCTTCAAAGCTTCGACAGTGTTTCCGCCAAAGTTGTCATCGGCATTCGGATCCCAAACCACCATTTCCTCCAGGGTGTACCCCATTGCAAGCGCCGTGTTTCGACCAAGGTGCTGATCAGGGAAAAAGAGAATTTTCTCACCTTGCGCCACCGCCCATTTCAGGACAGCCGGGCAATTCGACGATGTGCACACCGAGCCGCCGTTTTCGCCGACAAAAGCTTTGAGGTTGGCTGCTGAGTTGATATAGGTGACCGGAACGGTGACATCGGCGATGCCGGCCTTTTCCAGGGCCTTCCAGCAGGCACGGACTTGAAAGATATTGGCCATATCCGCCATGGAGCACCCCGCGCTGAGGTTGGGCAGGATAACTTTCTGGCCAGGCTGCGCGAGGATATCAGCGCTTTCCGCCATAAAGTGGACACCGCAAAATATGATGAACTCGGCGTCCGCAAGCGCAGCGCCTTCTTTGGCGAGTTTATACGAATCGCCGCGATAGTCCGCGTACTGAATGATTTCATCACGCTGATAGTGATGTCCCAGTATGACAAGGCGTCTTCCAAGCACTTTTCTGGCCTGGGTAATGCGGTCGTGCAGAACTTCCGGGGATAGGCCCAGGTACTCCTGGGGCAGCGGCGATTGAAACATAAGTTTCTCCTTGTTTAATTGATGGCGGCGACGGAGCAACCCGCCAATTCTTCTATTTTACAACAATCGCCCGAGAAATCGTGTTCCGGAGAAGAGTAAAGTACGACGGTGGAACGCTAAGAGTCGAGCTGCATGAAGAGATTGTTGATTGATTCGGCTTGAGTCGGATGGGCGAAGGTCATGTCTTTGAGAACTGTGTAGGGGAGTTTGGCCAGCATTGCGGTTTGGAAGGTCGGGAGAAGTTCGCCGCTTTCGTAGCAGACTATGGTCGCGCCGAGGATCTGTTTTGTGTCTTTATCGACAATTGCCTTCATGAAGCCTCGCGTTTTGCCGGTCTCAATTCCACGTGCGGTGTCTGCGATAGCGACTTTTGGCGCCGCATAATTCAGGTTCCGCTTCTTGGCTTCGGTCTCGCTAATGCCCACATGGCTGATTTGCGGGTCGGTGAACATCGTGTAGGGCACCTGACGATCGGTGGTGGTCCGACTTGCGCCTTCAAGGAGGTTTGCTTTCAGGATACGGAAATCATCGTAGGAGATATGCGTAAAGCGGGGCTCGCCTGTAACGTCGCCCATGGCATAGACACCAGGAACGCTGGTAGCGAGTTTCTCGTCCACCACGATATTTCCTTGTTCGCTCACGGCGATTCCAGCCGACTCAAGCCCAAGGCCTTCGATAGCGGAGGTTCTTCCGATTGCAATCATCAAGTGTGAGCCCCTGACTTCGGAGGGGCCGTCATAGCTGCGAAGGGAAAGGGAAAATCCAGTGGGAGCACTGGAAACGCCAACTGCTTTGCAGCCTTTCAGTATGCGAATACCATCTTCAATAAAGATTTTTTCAATCTCGTCGGAGACGTCAGGATCTTCATGATTGATGAGATTTGATGGGTGCTGTACCAGTGTGACATTGCTGCCGAAGCGCCGAAACATCTGCCCGAACTCGACAGCGATATTGCCGCCCCCGAGGATGACCAGGTGGTCGGGGATTTCAGACACATTTTGCATCGATGTTGAATCGTAAGCGGTAATCTGGTCCAAGCCTGGAAGGCTGGGTTGGGCCGGCCGTGCGCCGGTGTTGATGACGATGATTTTTCCAGTGAGCGCTCGGGCGACGCCGTCGTTCAAATCGACCTCAACCGATTTTGGGCCGATAAAGCGGGCGCTGCCGTAGATCAGTTCCAGGCTTGGGAATTGGCTGAGATGGTGCTCGGTACCTGACCGGAAGCTCTCAACAACCTCGTCCTTTCGATGGCGGACAAAGTCGAGGTCAATTGTCGGCTCAGGACCCGTCGTAACGCCATATTTGACGGAATCTCGCACGGCCTGGATTGCGGCAGCGTGAGAGATCATAGTTTTGGTCGGCGTACAGCCGTAGTTAACGCAGCATCCCCCGACCTGATCCCGCTCGATTAAAGCGACCGTTTTGCCGGCTGTCGCAAATGCCCGCGCAAGCGGATCTCCGCCCTGCCCTGCTCCGATAACAATGAGGTCAAATGCTTCAGTTTGAGACGACAAAGCTGTGTCCTAAGTTCGCTACTTCCCTCGCTGCACCCAATCGTAAACTCGTCGGATAGCCATCTCCACATAGTCGGTGATCATCGACTCTTTACTACCGCGAAAATAGTGCTCCACCTTTTCGCCGAGGGTCTCTTCCGGGTCGCCTACGGTGAAAGTCGCGATTTCTCGCGGAAGCGCCAACGGCTTATTGGTGCTTCGATCGATGAAAGAAAACTTGATAGGAAACTCGTGGGCGGTCGGTTTGAAGTTTTCATTCCACGTGATCGCCACATCGAAGACTCTTCCATCAATCGTGCGGTAAACGGTTTTCTGTTCCATATACTGTTCTCGACAGGCTCCTCTGTTTTCGGACAACTTCGACATTTGTTGTACATCGACCATAAATGGTCTACAATAAACAAACGCATCAGCGTCAATGTTTTTTACATCAGCCGTAACGTTCGGCCAGCATGACTACGTAGTCAATCTAGCCGAAAAGGACGATAATTGTCAACCCGCACAGATGAGCCATGAGTAAGTTTACGAAGATCACCTTCGACAAAGTGTTAATCGGCGGCTGTGTGCTCGTCATTTTGGTTATTTTCCCAGGAATTATGCTCTACTGGAGCAGCCATCCGCAGGCGGAACAACAAGTAAGCCAGGCTGAACATTCGGCGGTTACGGCGGTGGACCCCGCTCCGGCTGAGCTGCCGGAAAATGCCGGAGCTCCTCCAGTTTCGCCGGGGACGCGTGCGGCCAATATTGTCAGCACCACAGTTGACGGCAAGCCCTACACGTTTGACAGCCAGGCGAACCATATCAAGATAGTCGAGTTCTGGGCCACGTGGTGCGGCCCCTGCAACATGTCGATACCGGCAATCATTGACCTCGATAATTCACTGCGAGGCAGCGGAGTTGAAACTGTCGGCGTCTCAATGGACACCGATACGGCCGCCCAGGTTAAGCCGTTCGCTGAATCCATGGGCATGCACTACACCGTTCTCGTCGATCCGCAAAAAAATCCACTCGCAGGGGAGGTCTACAATGCATCCGGGCTGCCTTCAATTTATATCATCGATGGTAAAGGAATAATTCGATGGAGCTTTTCAGGCTACTGGGACGGCGAAGAGCAGTATGTTCGACAGGTGATCAACGAAATTCAAACCGGACAGCCTGTCGACCAGTCCTGATCCTGATAGCCGCAATTGGTGCAGCGGCGCTCACCGGCTGCCGACACCAGCAGGACAGTGGGCCGCAGGCGCAAATCCGCTTTGTCGACGCCGTTCCCGACGCCGACGCCGTTTGGCTTTCGGTACAGAGTCAAACGATCTTCGGGAACCGGATCTATGGCTCGGCAAGCGACTATGTCGGTGTGCCGGCTGGCTCATTCACTATCGGGGCCATGGCCGATCGCGCAGATCAGACCGAAGTGTCTCTCCCGGCAGTTCCAGAAACTCTCCAGCCCAATCGTGACTACCTCGGGATCGCTCTGGGTTCGGCATCCAACTGGCCGCACGCTCACGTGCTGCTGTTCCCCGACGACCCGGATGAACAGTGCCCGGTCGATCATGCGGCAGTGCGTGTCATCAACGCATACCCGCACGATGCTAAGATCAATGTGATTTTCAATAATATCGTTGCTTTCGGCAACATTCCATTCGGGGCAGCCAGCCCGGCGATAACTTTTCCCGCAAGGACATATATCGGAAAGACGATAGTCGACAGCGATTACGACCAGCCGTTGGTTGGCCCCACCCAGCTAGACCTGGAGGGCGGAAAGTCTTACGACTTGATCGTTCTCGGCGAATCGGGGCAAAATCAGCCGCAGATGCTGCTGATTCGAGATGAAGACCCGGATTAGGGCAGACGCGGTTCAAGCTGATCGATCAGCTCGCCGAGTGTCTTAACTTCGCCGTCGGGAAACGGGTCTGAAGGCTGTCGACTCAAACCGTTTGGATTGAACCAATATGCCGAGAGCCCGGCCGCCTGGGCGCCGCCGATGTCGTTTTTCAGATGATCTCCAACCATGACCGCCTGTTTTGGAAGAACATGGCAAAGCCGGCAGGCTTCCTGGTAGATCCGCGGGTCGGGCTTGAAGTAGCCGATCGCATCGGCAATGAGAATGTGGTCGAAGAGCGGTTCAAGCCCCAGGTACTGAATCTTTTCAACATGGGTCAGCTGTACGCCGTTTGTGATCAGCGCGAGCATGATGCCGTTTTCACGAAGGGTCTGCAGAGTCGCAACGGCATCCGGGAAGAGCTTTATCTCTCGGCTGCGCCTGGTGCCATACTCGTCGCCAAGCTCTTCTGCCAGGGCGAGGTCAACAGCGCCGGCCACCTCATGCAGCGCGTCGGCCCATTGGCTGGTCCGTATCTCAAGCAGCGGACGCGTTTCGGTCACCGGCTCCAAGCTCATCCAGTAGGCTTCCGAGCGGATGAGAAACGCCTCGGCAAGTTTGTCGGCATTGACTCCGATCCGATGCTGTGCAATGAGAGCTGCAGCGTGGGAGCAGCCAACCCATGCCGCAGCATCGTCGCACAGGGTATCGTCCAAGTCGAAAAACGCAGCCTTTAAGTCTCTCATTCGCTGATCAAGCCGGCGGCTTGCTCGATCACGTGACGGGCGGTTACGTCTTCATCGGAAAGTTCGAAGTCGAGCGACGGAAGATCGCCGAGGGTATCGAGTCCGAAGTAATGTAAAAAGTCCGGCGTTGTGGCATAAAGGATGGGCCGACCCGGCACCGCTTTACGCGAGTGTTCGTAGACCATCTTCTTCTCCAACAGTGTTCGCAAGACACCGTCTGACGCAACGCCGCGCACCGACTCTATCTCGGCAACGGTCACCGGCTGACGGTAAGCGACAATTGCGAGGGCTTCCAACGCCGGCTTCGAGAGACGATTGGCCTTGCCGGGAGGGTCGAGCAGCTTCGCGATATCTTCGGCGTGCTCTTCCCGGGTCGCCATCTGATAGCCGTGGGCGAGTCGAACAATCTGCAGTCCGCCGTCACGCGTGCGGTATTCGCCCATGAGTTCGTTGAGCGCTTCCGCAACATCATCAGGATGAACCTGCATCGTTTTAGCGATTTCCGCCGGCATAACCGGCTCGCCCGCGACAAACAAATAGGCTTCCAGCAGTTCCTTCATTGGACAGCAGACCCTCCGGCTAAATCTTGTGAATAAATCATTATCGGCGCAAACACGGCGGCTTGCTCGACACGGACCATAGCCTGCCGCAGCATCTCCAGCAAGGCCAGAAAAAGCATCACGATGTCCAGGTGGGTTTGGCCGCTTTCGAGAAGAGCATCTTCGAACACTAGGCCGTCGGATCCGTTCTCTTTCACGCAGGCCAGCAGCTTGTGCATTGCGAGACGCAAAGTCAAGCGGTGACGTCGGACACTCGTGATCTGGTGATCTCCTGTGTCCGCGCGCTCCAGCACCTTTGAGAGTGCGCTGAGCAGCGATGCAGCCGATACGGTTCCGAACTCGACCGGCAGTTCGTACTCATCGCCGTACGCTCCCTGGCCGCGGAAGAAAAGTCGGGCGCGATCGAGTTCAAGCTCCTGCATCAACGGCACGAGAGCTTTGAATCGTTCGTAGTCGATCAGTCTCTGGGCGATTTCTTCCCGCGGATCGACGCCTGCGTCTTCATCGCTGTCGCTTGGGGGCGCCGGCAAGAGCATCTTCGATTTAATCTCCAAAAGGGTTGCCGCCATAACGAAGAACTCGCCTGCCAGTGTCAGGTTGCGTTCCTCCATCGACTGCAGATAAGCCAGGTACTGCTCGGTGATAAGGACAATAGGGATGTCGGCGATCTCAACTTTGTGCTCGCGAACAAGGTGCAGAAGGAGGTCAAGCGGCCCTTCAAATACCGGAAGATTAAGAATAGGAAGAGCGACAGCCATAAGCTTCATTATAGCGTTATTACTAACCGGTCCGGGTTATGCGGTAGAAACCAACACCATGTTTTAGTTGAGGCAGAATTAGTTGGACAGGCAAGACCAATCGCGACGTTAGTTCGCGGCGGTGGGAAACGCTTTGGAAATATGTTCGGCGAGCTCCTGGTAGAAGCGGCCATTCTACATTTTGCAGGAGTCGGTCAACCGTCTCGTCGTCGGCGCCCCGTTTCTTGATTTTTTCACCGTCTCTAATGGCAACGCCGTGTAGATAAACTATTGGTATACAAGTAATTCATCCGCGCCAAGCTTTACCTATCAGTTTAGCAACGACTCCCAGTTGTGTGGTACTTTACCTTTTGGACCGGGGACTGGCTGATCGGTTGGATGTGCTGTCGGCGGCGGGAGTGGGACGCCGTCGACATAGTTTCTCGTTTCGAAGTCGTAGAACCAGTCCTCGCCCGGCTCGAAACTTGCGATGATGTGATGTCCCGTTTCCGCGGCATGTTTCGATGAATGCTGCTCGGGCGAGCTGTCGCAGCAGCCAATATGGCCGCACTCCGCACAGCGTCGAAGGTGCAGCCACCAGCCGTCGCCTTTGAGGCATTCGACGCAACCGGCGCCGCTCGGCTGCGAATTAACGTTGATACTATGCCTGATTTTGCTCATCGCTTTTTCTCCAAAATTGAATGGTCGCAGCGGAGCGGATTTTAATGTTTTTATCCCGCTGTCAAAGAATATTATCCTAACAGCACGCGAATAAATCCCGAAGTAGCGAAATATGATTTATCGGCAAATGCACCGCATACTGTAAATGCGGGAACCATAGTAAACCTGCCGCGCAAATTACACCGGACGGGAGCACAGACTGGAGAATAGATGAAAGCTTTACAGATTGACAGCTACGGCGGACCGGAGAGCTTGATCCAACGCGAACTTCCTCCTCCGACCGCCGGCGACGGCCAGGTGGTCGTGCGTATCTTTACCACAACATTGAACCCGATCGATATTAAACTGGCGTCGGGCGTCATGCGTGATTTTATGCCGCTTAAGTTTCCTTGGACGCCCGGGGCGGATTTTTCCGGTGTGATCGAAACGGTCGGCGCTAACGTCGAGCTTTTGAACACCGGGGATGAAGTTTATGGGTACTCTGCGGTCGGCGGAGCGTACGCCGAACAGATCGTGATCGACGCAAGTAATATTGGCAAGAAGCCGCCGCTGCTCAGCACGATCGAAGCCGCTTCACTTGCTCTGGTCGGTCAGACCGCTCAGCACGCGCTTGCCGCGGCAAAGCTGGAACCTGGAAAGAAGATTTTAATTCATGGGGCGCTGGGCGGAGTCGGCAGCGCGGCGGTCCAGCTTGCACATGCGGCAGGAGCGTACGTTATAGCGACAGTCGCCACCGGCGGCGAAGCATCGGCGAAGGCATTCGGAGCCAATGAGGTGATCGATTACAAGACAACCGCCTTTGAAACGGTGGTCAAAAATGTCGACGCCGTGCTCGATACAATCGGCGGCGAGACCCAGCAGAAGTCGTTCACGGTGTTGAAGGAAGGTGGAGTGTTAGTCGCGCTAACGCAGCCGCCATCGCCGGAAACTGCAGCAAAATATAAGGTGACGGCTGTCATGCTGGACACACATTCAACCAGCGAAAGTGTCGATGCGCTGAGTAATTCCATTATATCCGGCGATCTAAAGCCGCAAGTCGGAAAGGTTTATCCGCTGGCCGACGCCGCCAAAGTTTGGAGCGAGTGGCCAACGCTTCACATCACCGGCAAGATAGTTTTCACCGTGTGGGCATAACGGTTTGAGGATACGGCGACTACCAAAGGATCACCTTCATGTTATATCAAGCAAAGACGCTGAACGGTTTTAAACTCAAAGGCCTGGACGGAGAAATCGGGCAGGTTAAGAACTTCTTTTTCGATGACAAACGCTGGGTGGTGCGTTACTTAATCGCGGAAACTGGAAACTGGCTGCTCTCCCGGCAAGTACTCATTTCGCCGTATGCATTGAGCAAGGTAGATTGGGACGAGCAAGCAATCGCCGTTAAGCTGACGAAAAAGCAAATTGAAGACAGTCCGTCGATCGATACCGAGCGACCGGTCTCGCAACAGTTTGAGATCGACTACTCGGAATACTACGCATATCCCTACTACTGGACCGGGATGAATACATGGGGAGACTATCCGTACATGTGGGGCGCCTACCCGTACGCTTTGCCGACTCCCGACCAGCAGAAGACGCTGCAGTCAGCAACGCACAAGTGGGATGCCCATTTGCGCAGCGCTCAAGAAGTACGTGGCTATCACGTCCATGCAGCCGACGGCGAAATCGGCCATATCGAAGACTTTATCGTCGATGATGAAAACTGGTCGATCAAGTCCCTCATCATCGATACGGTCAACTGGTGGCCCGGTAAGAAGGTGCTGGTTTCACCGCGGTCAATCGAGCAGGTAAGCTGGGAAAATTCGATTGTCGTCATCCAAAAAACACGTGAGGAAGTGAAGAACTCTCGTCCGTTCAACGGAGACGTCAACTCGCAGGAATCGCACTACCCCTCATCGAACAGTTAGGGAAGCAAGTCGGCGACGGTCGCGCATTTGAGAGAATACTGCCGCATAAAAGACCGTCGATAGCTGTCCGCCTTCTGTTATCAAAAATGTCGCAACCGACGCACAAGACGCTACATTCGCTGAATTGATTCTCACAGTGTTGTATTATTGACGGGTGAATTTACAAATCCCACTCCCAACAGGCTTCGATTTTCAAGAATGCGTCAACGCGCACGGTTGGAAGAGCTTGGCGCCGTTCACCTGGGACGCCGACCTAAAAATTTTGAGCCGAGTTGAACAGTTTGCCGGACAAGCCCCCAAGCTGGTGCGGATGTCAAGTTCAGGCAGTGCCTTAATCGTCGAGATCGATGGCACTGTGCCGGAGGTTGCGGCGAGGCGGCTCGTGGAACGAATGCTTCAGTTGGACATTGCAATGGGTGATTTCCATGACTACTGCAAAGAAACCGATAAATTGAAGCACGTTCCGAACTCCTGCCAAGGTAGGATGCTCCGGTCGCCGACACTGTATGAGGACGTGTTAAAAGTTATCAGCACAACGAATACCACCTGGGCGCAAACGAAGGCGATGGTCTCGCGTCTTGTCGACAATTTCGGATTGCCGCTGCTCTCCGATCCGTCGCTTCGAACGTTCCCAACCCCCGAGCAGTTAGCGTCCGTTTCATTTGATGATTTCGCCGCCAAAGCAAGGATGGGATATCGCAGCGCATCCGTTCACAAGACTGCAACTGACATTGCGGAAGGCCGGCTTGATCTTGAGTCCTGGAGCGATCCGTCAATTCCGTCAGACGACCTGTACAAACGGCTGTTGTCACTTCCCGGCATCGGTCCTTATGCCGCGTCATGCCTATTGATCTATCTTGGAAGATATCATCGGGTGAATGTCGACTCGTGGGCGCGGACGTTAGTCGGGAAGGAAATGGGGCGCAAGGTGACCGACAAAGAAGTTCACGAGTTCTTCGAACCGTACGGCAAATGGCGTGCGCTTGTTTACCACTTTTATCCCTGGCGGAAGGACGATGATGCTTGACAACAACGTGCTGGTTACTCGTGTCGTTCGACCACTTCCCAACTCGTAACGCCGCCGGATACTTTACAGACTATCAAAGTCATCGCCACCACAAACACAACCTGGGCGCAGACGAAAGCCATGGTCTCCGCATTGTCGATAACTTCGGAACGCCGTTACCGTCTGACGCGACCAAACGAGCATTTCCGGTTCCCGAGCAGATTGCCAACAGGACTGTGGGTGAATTCGGTGTCATGGCCCGAATGGGCTACCGCAGCGCTTCTGTACACAAAATTGCCACCGATATCGTCAAGGAGCGGCTGGATCTGGAGTCGTTGAATAACCCGGGGATTCCATCCGATGAGCTCTATAAATTCCCGCTCACCCTGCCGGGTACCGGCCCTTATGCTGCATCTTGCCTAATGATCTATCTCGGTCGTTACAATCGGGTCAATGTCGATTCTTGGGCACGGACGTTGGTCGGAAAGGAATTAGGGCGGAAGGTGACTGACAAGGAAGTGCATGCATTCTTCGAACACTGGTTTATCAGTTTTATCGGTGGAGGGATGACTTCGTCGAGAAGCAAGACGTCGCGAACCGCGGTTCCGATCATGGCTTTTTAGATTGTACTAATACAAACTATTGACTAATTCCAGAAAAGCAGCCATACTGCTGCATATGAGTTCTCATCCGCACGACCTACAGACGGCTATTCAGGCGGCAGGACTACGGGTAACGGCTCAGCGTCTTGCTGTCCTCTCGGCGGTTTGGGGTGATGGACAACACCGCGATGCCGACGCGATCGTGACAGCAGCGCGTGAAAAGCTAGGCACCCTTTCGACCCAGGCAGTCTATGACAACCTGCACATTTTAGTGGAAGCCGGGCTCGTGCGCCGGATTCAACCTTCGGGCCACCCGGGAAGGTACGAGGCGCGGGTCGGCGATAACCACCATCATATTGTTTGCCGGCATTGTGGAGAAACCACCGATGTGGATTGCGCAGTCGAATCGGCGCCGTGCCTCGAGCCTACTGATAGCCACGGATATTCGATCGACCAGGCGGAAGTGATTTTTTGGGGACTTTGTCCAAAATGTCAGAAAACTAAAAATACGACAGAACAAAAGGAGCAAGTGTATTGAGCAATGTAATATCGGAGTTAAACGAGTCCGAACACGAGACACCGGTCGACGCCGGGATTGGGAAATGTCCATTTTCGGGAGGTGCACTTTCAAAGACCGCCGGCGACGGTAATACAAACCGCGATTGGTGGCCAAACGATCTCCGACTTAATATTCTTCGACAGCACTCTTCCCTCTCTAATCCCCTGGATCCTGGATTTAGCTATTCCGAAGCATTCAATTCACTAGACCTGCAAGCTGTAAAGAACGACCTTGCCAAATTGATGACCGATTCTCAGGACTGGTGGCCGGCGGACTATGGCCACTATGGACCATTTTTTATTCGTATGGCGTGGCACAGCGCCGGTACGTATCGTATCGCCGATGGCCGAGGCGGCGCCGGCTCAGGCACGCAGCGCTTCGCCCCGCTCAACAGCTGGCCTGACAATGCAAATCTTGACAAAGCACGCGCCCTGTTATGGCCAATAAAGCAAAAGTACGGCACAAAACTGTCCTGGGCCGACTTGTTGATTTTGACCGGTAATGTCGCGTTGGAAACCATGGGATTCAAGACATTTGGCTTTGGAGGCGGACGTGCCGACGTTTGGGAACCTGAAGCGGATGTTTTCTGGGGTCCTGAAAATGAATGGCTGGGAGATAACCGATATAGCGGAGACCGCGAATTAGAGAATCCGCTTGCTGCGGTGCAGATGGGACTCATTTACGTCAATCCAGAGGGACCTAATGGAGTACCAGATCCCCTGTCCTCGGCTCGCGATATCCGCGAGACGTTTGGAAGAATGGCGATGAACGACGAAGAGANNGGCAAGACCCACGGCGCTGCCGACCCGAGCAAATATGTCGGTCCAAACCCTGCTGCCGGATCTATTGAGGATCAGGGCCTCGGATGGATCAATTCGTACGGATCTGGAAACGCACGAGACACCATTACGAGCGGGCTCGAAGGCGCGTGGACATCTACACCGGCCTTGTGGAGTCACGATTATTTCGAAAATCTGTTCCGCTACGAATGGGAGCTGACTAAAAGCCCGGCAGGCGCCCACCAATGGAAGCCGCGAGACGGAGGCGGT
>PLAD01000180.1 GCA_003134215.1 Armatimonadota bacterium | reverse complement strand
GAACCAGTACATACAAGTAGTGAACGAGAGCGAGTATTTGAATCTTCCGTCGAAACCAGGCGAAGACGATTGGAACGGTTTCGCCGCACGTACAGCAGTCGGGCTTGAACTGTGGCATCTGGCGCCAGGGCAGAGTCTGCCGCAACTGGATGGTGATGCGAAATAACTTGGTTGTTTCGAAACTGTGATAGCGATTCCAAGTTTGTGGTGGCACGCGTGGTTGTTCCAGGCGCGTCACCGACCTCAAAATCGTCGCTGAGTGCGTTAACTAGCTCAATGCATTTTGAATTTGAGGTTAAATCAAAAGGTGTGTAAATGGTCTTGATCTAACGGTGTAGACTTTCTGAAAATCACACACACCAAAACGGGGTTGCCGCCCCGTCAGAAAGGTCTACACCGTATGAGTAAGAGTACCTCGGAAACATCGGCTATTGCTTTTGCCGATCTTGAATCTTTCGTCCGGGAACGGGCGCAATCTTTCATTCAAGGTGTCCTTGAAGAGGAAGTTGAAGAACTCCTGGGAAGGCGCAAGAGTGAGCGCCGCGAGACCGGTGATCCTGTCGGATATCGATTTGTCGTTCGTCATATGCGACTATCTGACGCTTCAATGGCTGAGCAGGGACCCGATATGGCCCGATGGGGGAATGAACTGGATGCAATTCGCGGAGAGCAATCCGTTGCGGTGGGTGGATCCGAGTGGGCTGTCCAGCGAGTGCCCTCTATGCCNNCTCCTGACTTTACTCGAATCGACTCACCGCCGACAAGTCCGCATTTTGACAAGGGCGCAAACGCGTGCTGCTACGGGCGAATGGCACGTACTTATCAATATTTCGGACCCGGCCCTTGTCCGGGCTGCAAATGTTCGGTGAAAGAAGTCGCTTTCGTATGTCTCGGATATTACGGTCCCAAGGGTCAACCGTGCCCGGGCAGAAATTCGCCGATGTCTGCTCCGGTTACGTTGCCGATTCAATCGCCGTCCCACAATCCGGTTAGTAAATTCAATCCCATCGGGCCAATTCTCGGCGTGATCGGCATCCTGAACTGTCTTTTGGATCCGGAACCTTGCCTCGGCCTGCAGGATCCGATCACCGCTCCAATTACACCGGAATTCAAACGGGACGCCGTCCGGCTTGCCGGGGAACGCGGCAACAATTCGGCAGTTGCCCGGGATCTTGGAATTGACGGCAGTAATCTTCGTTCGTGGANNAAGGCAGTGGGTATCTTCACCAGGTTGGCGAGGTGAGAGGCCGCGGAACTGTTAATAAGCGATCAATAACATGCGGGCTCGGCAGGTTATCTGTCGACTCGGGAGCCAGATGTCCGCGTTCTAGGTAGAATAGAGCGGTAGTCTAAGCCTCCAGGAACTTACTTGATATGATGAACACGCCCCCTAAATTTCCGCGCCTTGCGGCTATGGACATTGGTACTAACTCTGCACGTCTACTCGTCGTTGAGGTTCACGAGGATTACACCTGGACCACCGTCGCGATGCACAAGGAAGTGATTCGACTGGGCGAGGACGAGTTTCGTGATGGTCATCCTCGGTTGATACCTGAAGCGATGGAGCGCGGCGCTCTGGTTTGTGCTCGTTTCTCTGAGATGGCGAAAAGCTATGCTGCGGACGAAATCATTNNACCAGGAAGAGTTTGTCGACAAAATCCGCACCGAGACGAACGGTTATCTTGAGGTACGGGTCATCTCCGGCGATGAAGAAGCGCGTCTGATTTACCTGGGAGTTCGCACCGGGGTCGAGCAGCTTCCCGGGCAGCGTTTCCTCTTTATGGATATCGGCGGCGGAAGCACTGAGATGATCGTCGGCGACAGCTCCAGCTACTACTTTTTAGACAGTATGAAGGTCGGCGCCATCCGAATGACCAGTCTCTTTCTCGAAGGGCGCACCGGACCGGTGCCTCCGATGATCTGGTCAAGTCTCCAGCGTCATGTCAGAAGCACTCTCGCCCCGGCAGCTCGCGCCATAGCGCGCGAAGGCTTTGTCAAAATGGTCGGGTCGTCAGGGACGATCATCAGTCTTGCGGAGATCGCCGCCCGGCGTGCGCATCCCCTCGGCGAGCTTCCGACATCGATGCGCAACTACGAATTGTCTCTTTCCGAGCTTCAGGCGATTACTCAGATTCTGTGCAAGATGACATTGGAGGAGCGGCGCAAAGTACCGGGGCTAAGCCCGGAACGAGCCGATATCGTCATCGGCGGAGCGGCTATTTTACAGACGGTTATGGAAGTCGTTGGAGCAAAAAGCATACTCATCAGCGACCGCGGCTTGCGTGAAGGTATTGTCGTCGATCGCCTGCTGCGTGACGAGAGCGCGAAGCGCCATCTCGAAGGTGAGAGTGTTCGAGTGCGCTCGACGAACCGGCTTGCGCGGAGAACTCTCGTCGACCTGGAGCATGCAGACAAAGTAACCAACCTGTCTTTGTCGATTTTTGACCAAACAAGATTGCTTGGTCTGCATGAGCTAAACCAGGACAAGCGCGAATTACTGCAGTACGGCGCACTGCTGCACGACTGCGGCTTTTTCGTTTCGCACACCGCCCATCATATGCATTCCTACTATCTGATAAGGCACTCCGAACTTCTTGGCTTTAACGATGTCGAAGTCGAAGTGATCGCGCAGATCGCACTGCATCACAGGAAAGCTCTTCCACGGCGGCGTGATGCAGGATATAGCTCTCTGCCTGATTTTTATCAAGATGTCGTTCGCGTACTATCCTGTTGTGTCCGTGTGGCGGAAGCGCTGGAACGAAGTCACACCGGCGTTGTCCAGACAGTAATCCTATCTCCGGTGCAGGATTCAAATCGAATCCTGATGACACTGCAAACCAAGCCTGGCAGTGATCCGTCGATTGAGTTGTGGGCGGCGCAAAACCAGGCCTCGGCCTTCGAAAAGACGTTTCGTTCTGCGCTGGATGTGGTGACTCCGAGCGCACTGGTCTCGCCTCGTACATGAGCCTTCTTTCCGTCCAAAATCTGTACAAATCATTTGATGGCGAAGAGCTTCTGGATGATATCAGTTTTAAGCTTGAGCCCCGCCAAAAGCTAGGCCTTGTCGGCAGAAACGGCAGCGGCAAGACCACTTTGCTCCGAATGCTGACTGGACAAGTCGAAGCAGATAAAGGCTCGATTATTCACGGTCCAGGTGTCAGGACCGGCTACCTACGTCAGGAGGATAATGTCGACCCGTCCAAAACCGTCTTGCAGGAGGCGGAGGATGCATTTGCTCAGGTAGCAGCGATTGAGACTGCGCTTCGCGAGGGTGAAGAGCGGCTTGCCTCAGTCCCGCATGACGATTTGGAAGCGGCGATGGCTGAATACGCTGCGCTGCACGATCGGTTCGATGCGATGGGCGGCTACGACAACCTCCGTGATATTCCAAGCGTTCTCAAACAACTCGGGTTTTCGACCACCGACCTGGCAAAAAGCTGCGGCAGCCTATCCGGCGGGGAAAAGACCCGGCTTGCAATTGCGCGATTGCTGCTCTCCGGGCCGGACATTCTTTTTCTCGATGAACCGACGAACCACTTAGATATCGAGGCGACTGAGTGGTTGGAGACTTTTTTACAAGGTTACGGCGGAGCAATCGTACTGGTGAGCCACGACAGATATTTCCTTGACCGAGTTATCACGACAGTCGCCGAGATAGAACATACCAAGCTCACTTTGTACACCGGCAACTACTCATCGTATGCCGAACAGAAAGAGGCGAACCGAGTACGTCAGCTTGAGCTGCGCGAACGAGAACTCGCCGACATCGCTCGTTTTACCGAGTTCTTCGAGAAGTGGAAAGCGACCCCAACCAAGCGGGCGCAAGCCATGCAGCGGTTGAAATGGGCGGAAAAGATCAAAGCAACTTTGACCGACAAACCAGGCGCCGCCGGCAAAACAGCATCCTTATCGATCAAATCTGAGCATCGCGGCGGGGACGATGTCGCTACAATCACCGGAATTACAAAAGTATATGGTGAACGCACTCTTTTTCAGAACGTAAACCTCCATGTGCGCCGCGGCGATAGGATCGGGATACTG
>PLAD01000411.1 GCA_003134215.1 Armatimonadota bacterium | reverse complement strand
CGAGGCAGTCGATATATTCGCGGCCCGATTCATCGATGATGATGCAGCCGTCGGCAGTGGTTTCAATATGGTCGAACCCACCGATCTTTAGGAGAGCAGCCTGCAGCGGGTTGACATATTTTTGATATTTCTCGATTACGTCCTGGACTGCCTTTTCATTGGCCAGGGTGTTAGAAGCTGTTTGCATAGGCAATATGGTAGACGATAGCCTGTCCTTTGTCAACTAACAGACTATATCATAGTCCGACTAATCGACCACATCGTCTGCGAGGCCCTTCGGCAGGGCTGCGGGGCGGCCGNNCCGCGCTGGATAGTTCGATATGTGTTGCCAGCAACGACGACTCCAGTGTACTAAGCATGATATCAAGTACATGGAATGCAAGGGCGCCGCTCGCGCGATGCGGACGATTTTCCTTAATTGCCGCCGCCAAATCAGCAAGTCCGACCCCGCGTGAATTGTTTTCAAATCCATGTTCCGGGGGCACCTCGATCCATGCAGGATCGTCGGCTCGACGCAGTTTAACTACGCCCCCGAAGCCGTTAGGGTCGGGCACTAAAATACTGCCTTCCGTCCCGTACACTTCGATATTAGAGTGACTTTGATGCCATACATCGAAGCTGGTGACCAGGGTCGCAATCGCACCGTTCTCGAAGTCCAGCGTTGCTGAAATATGAGTGGGGGTCTCAACAACGATTAATTCGCCCTTTTTTGGTCCGCTTCCAATAACTCGTTCAGAAAGGGAAGCCCGTGCAGAACTGCTCACACGGCGAACGCCGCCGATCATATTTATAAGGGCGGTAATATAGTAAGGTCCCATGTCCAAAAGCGGTCCACCGCCGCCCTTGTAGAAAAAGCTTGGGTCAGGATGCCATTTTTCAGGTCCATGGCCAAGCATAAAGCCAGTGGCAGCCACTGGTTCCCCGATTTGCCCTTCGTCAATGAGGCGGCGGCATGTTTGGTGGGAAGCACCAAAGAAAGTATCGGGGGCAGAGCCGACACGAAGGCCTTTCGCCATTGCGAGTTCGATGATCTTCCGACCCTGTTCGAGGGTGACGGCCAGCGGCTTTTCACCGTAAACATGTTTGCCTGAATCGAGGGCTGCAATCGCGATTGCAGCATGTGTGTCCGGAATAGTTAGATTAACTACGATTTCAACATCTGGGTCAGTCAGGATCTGATCCACAGTGAGGGCTTTGGAAATGCCGAATTCTTCGGCCTTGGCCTTGGCCCGGTCAACGAGAAGGTCGGCAACAGCAACTACTTCAATGTTTTTAAAGCGGCGTGCGTTTTCAAGGTAGATCCCACTGATGTTTCCACATCCGATAATGCCGACTTTTGTTATGGCTTGATTGCTCAAGGGTAGTCTCCTGCTGCCGAATCAAAATAGAGTAGACGGAAAAGTATAGCGTTGAAGAATACGCAGTGTTTCGTGGAATAACGTTGTTGGGTTATACCGCACACCGGAGGCATCGCGCAATCGGCG
Source organism: Armatimonadota bacterium (assembly GCA_003134215.1). GTDB lineage: Bacteria > Armatimonadota > Armatimonadia > Armatimonadales > Capsulimonadaceae > BOG-944. The sequence continues at coordinate 5,629 of PLAD01000411.1, read as the reverse complement.
ATGCGTTGGCGTACTGGGAAAGTCGAACTTTAGCCCGGGACAGTGCTTTCATTCATTGACAAAACAGACGCCCGTTCTGTATAATTCGGTCTTAGTGGTTATGCCGAAGTAGCTCAGTTGGTAGAGCGGCTGATTTGTAAACAGCGGGTCGCGGGTTCGAGTCCTGTCTTCGGCCTCCGTTAGTACTGCAGTGAATGTAAAAATCCCCTGGGCATAACTGCTCAGGGGATTTTTAATTTGAAGGATGCTACCGGTCACTGGATGCCGGCGTTTACTTAGACTGTTCGCCGATCGGCGGTGTGAGATAGGTGTGAACGCTGCTCATCGAACGTCGCGCACGATTCGTGTTGTGGTGTTTGACAGCTGCACATACAAATTTTTCGAACCTATTTTGGAAATGCACGATGTCAAAGTCGCGGGCGTGCTCAGCGATCAGGTGGGGCTCTGCACGCCAATCGGCGGCTTCGATCAGCGCTTCGCTCAGTGACTCTACAGTCTGCTGATCGAACAATAGACCGGTTTCACCGTCTACTATTGTTTCCAGGGCTCCTCCGGCTCCGTAAGCGATGACGGGGCGGCCGCTGGCCATGCATTCCAGAGGCGTGATGCCAAAGTCCTCTTCGCCCGGGAAGATTAATGCCTTGCAGCGCGCCATCTCAAATGCGATCTGCTCATCAGATATTCGACCAAGGAATTTTACGGTCGAACCCGCCCGCTGCTGGAGCGCGGTTACATCTGGACCTGTTCCCGCCACTCTCAGGTTTATGCCTAACTTTGTACAGGCGTCTATTGCGAGGTCGATTCGCTTGTATCCGATGAGGCGTGACACGACTAAGAAGTGATCACCGACTTCATCAATGCTCACTGGCTTAAATCGGCTGGTCTCGACAGGTGGAAAGATAACATCGGAGCTTCTACGATAGTATTTGTTGATACGATCCGCAATATTATGAGAATTAGCTACGAAATAATCCACACGGTTTGCACTGGTCACGTCCCAAGTTCGCATATTGCTCAGGACGCCGCTGAGAAATGGACGCAAAAACCGAGTTCGGCTGCTTTGCGACATATATTCGTGGTGTCGCCAAGCGAAACGGGCAGGGGTGTGACAGTAGCAGACATGACAAGTTTCCGGGTTAGTTATAACGCTTTTGGCAAAGCTGCTGGAACTGCTGATGACCAGATCGTACCCGCTCAAGTCAAAGTCTTCGAATGCGAGTGGATAGAGCGGCAGTGCGTATTTGTGCCACCTTGGTTTGCCGAACGGAGTTTTCTGCAGGAATGACGTTCTGACGTCCTTACCGGTGAAGTAGGGAAGTGTCGAATCCGGATCGAAAACCGAGGTAAATATGGGGGCGTCGGGATAGATACGGTGAATTGCTTCGACGACGCGCTCAGCCCCACCGGCCTGGGCGAGGTAATCGTGGACAATTGCGACTCGAGGCTTGGCGCCGGATTTAGATTTTCGTGTACGACGCGTATCTCCGCCAGCAAATGTAATCGGCGCGGTATTCAGCGGATTTTGCGTACCTGTTTTTTCTGAAAAGGTTTCGTTAATCAATTACTGCTCCAAAGCGGCTCTCGCCGCTACTTACGCTGCCGAGTTTATGCCGCCGCTCCGTCAGTATTCTGCAGCATTTTTTCGTAGACTTGATGGATCTCTGCTGCGCAGCGATCCAACGTGAATTTCTCCAAAACTCGCTGTCGACCTGCGAGGCCCATTTCGCGCGCCTCAGCTGGGCTTGCAAGGACTTTTTCGAGGGCACTTGCCATTGCATCGACACTGCCCATCTCTACTAGCAGCCCGGTGACCCCGTCGATTACGATTTCAGGCAGCGCTCCGCCGTTTGTTGCGATTACCGGCTTTGCTGCGGCCATTCCTTCTATTACGACCTGCCCAAAAGGCTCACCAGTAATGCTTGCGTGTACCAAAATGTCACAGAGGGCGACGATCTGCGGGACGTCTTCCCTGAAACCAAGGAAGTGAACATGCTCACCAATCCCGAGTTGGTTGGTCAATTCGTGCAGCGATGTTTCGTAATCGTGCTCACCGAACAGCGGCGCTCCAACAATTTGAAAGATGATATCCGAACGCTTTTGTAGAAGTTTTGCCGCCGCTTTAAGAAATATATGCTGTCCCTTCCATTCCGCGATGCGCCCAACCATGGTGACTACGACCGGAGTATTGAAACGGACTACCATACTAGTTGAGTCGCTCGAGTTGGGAGAAACGGGATCACAGGCGTCGTGGACAACGAACGAGGAACCGGCGAGTTGCGGTAGTTCAGAGTCGATTCCGCTATATACGATAGCAGTCTTTTTCGTCAACTGGAGCTGAAGTTTGCCGAGTGTGCTATTTGAGTTTGCGACGATATAATTTGGCAACACGCGAGCGAGTCTCCGGACAGTTACTGCAACTATGCCAGGAAGATATTGGTCGTCGATGGCGTCTCTCACGTGCCACACGACTTGCTTTCCAGCGAGACGTGCAGCGACTCCACCAAAAATATGCGCTTTTAGCGAATTAGTGTGAACCAGGTCGACATTCAAGTTACGCATCAATGCCGACAGCCGGATAATGTACCTTAGGATCATCACCGCTTCACGAATTCGCAGAAGTGATGAAAATCCCAGACTGTCCTTTCGAACATCGTTAATAGAAGGATCCAAGGGCAAGATGTGTGTTTCGATGCCTGCCGCGTGGAGCCGGTCAACCAGAGGTCCTGAGGTCGCTAATACGAAGACTGGTTGAAATCTTGTATGGTCGATCGATCGAATCAGGTTGAGGATCGCGATTTCCCCGCCGCCGATCTTCGCGGTGTGATCAACATACATCACCCGGTTAGGCGCGACGGAACGGGAACTGACACTATTCGACACAGTGTCCGGATTGTCTAATAAAGTTTGATCGTAGAGCATAGTCAAATGATACTGCTTTGATGGCTGAAAGATCAGCGACGAAACGTTAGATGGAGAAAAGGCTAATATAGCGAAGCTGAATGCAAAATATCACGATCTAACGGTTATTTTGGTCTAGCACACTTACTCCCTGTTCCATATAAGCCGTCCAATTGTTTATCGATTGCTAGGAACGGAAATCCAACGAAAATGAAAAGCTCACATTGATCAATTGATCATTCATTCGTCTCAAGCAAGAACCATTGATTTACGTTGTTATAACCACTCTATCGTAACACCGTCCGCACTTGATTTAGTTAACAATGTTAAACAACTCAGCAAGAAGCATGCCAACTTTTTAATTGCGTCGGAGCAGTACACGGCGTTTGGCAAGTCAACCGGTTGGCTGTATTGTACCAATCACCGTTCGTTCTGTTCTCGACAAACTTTGGCCGACAGTTCTGATGCCCTTAGCCCTCTTAGCCATGCTTCAGCCAGCCTTGTTCTAAGTAAGTGTTTGTTGTGATTGCCGGAAGTCCCGCGGCAATAGCCCGCATAAAAGCAATGAATTGCTCGTTTTCGGCAGCTTGCAAGATGGAAATTGTGTCACTATATTCGCCATCTGACTAGTTCAATGCTAAAGTATCCTTGGGAGACTGCCGACACTTTGTTTTAGAGTACAGTTTCTTCAAGCCCTAGGCATTGAAAAGTCTGCTAAGAATGTTAATTTGTCCCGGAGTTTGCAACACATCCGGATCCGCTATAGGGGTAGCTTAGTTGCCTAAATTCTCGCGTGAAAATGTAGAAGTCAGAAGGTCGCAAAAGAATTTTGCTTCAAGTTTTTTACATGGTTGGCATGGTTTATGCGTACTATTTAAGCAGCGAACACCGGTAACGATTTCGCCAAACTGGTGTCCTGCATAGCAATTTGTGTTAGTAGGTGTTTCATAATGACAGTTACCGCCAATTTCCCCCCTCTAACGCACTTGGCATTTGATGCAACTGACGCGGTCGCTAAAGACGTTGCCTGGCGACTACAACATTACCTTGAACGTTAAAAAGTCATAGCAATCCCCGAGATTTAGGGCTCGCAATAAATAATGTCCGGCTGATGGAATGAACTGTCCTGAAGCAGCGATGTGAATCACGCTTATAAAATAAGAAGTTTAAAATAAACGTTATGCAAACACAACAAAATAGAAGTCTGACTGTGGATACAGAAAAGGATGACGCGCCGCAAGGCATCCCTTTGCAAGAATATTTGCAGATTTTGCGTCGTCGCAGGCTTATCATTATACAGGCTTTCCTCGTGGTGTCAGTCGTTGGGACCATTGTTACACTGCTAACTAAGCCTGTATACGATGCGACGGCGGAGTTGTTAGTTGACGGTCAAAGTTTTAGCATCAACACCGTCGACGATTCCAACCCTCTGTCCGGTATATTGGCGCTTTCGCAAGAGCAAGACGTTTCTACCCAGGTACAAGAGCTGCAAGCGCAGCCGTTAATGGATCAGGTTGTGCATGATGTGGGCATGGCTACGATGACGGTTCAGGAGTTGAAAGATACGAATGTAATCGCAGTGACTGCCGAGTCGAATAACAAGCGTACTGCTGCGAATGCAGCAAACGATTTACTCCAGACCTATATTGCACAAGACGTCGACAGAAATCTCAATGAAGTCCGCGCGGCCGAGACGTTCGCAATCCAACAGGAAATTCTTGCAAAGCAGCGATTGGTAAATGCAGAGCAGCAGCTCAGGGCCTTCAAGCAGACAAATCATGTTGCCGACCTGGAACAAGATCGTACAGCTTCGATAGCCAATGTAAATGCCTTGATCCAGAAGGTGTACACGGACCAATCAACTGTTGCCGGACTGCGGTCGCAAATTGCTGAGTCACAACCACTAATCGGCTCGGAACCCACCGCGGCGGCCGTTAGCCTTCCAGCAACCAACCCGCTGATTGCGACGCTGCAAGCGCAGATATCGGCACTTGAACTTCAACGTATTTCTATGACTCAAAAGGGTGGATTTACGTCAAACGCTCCTCAGGTTATTGCAATTGATGCGCAGATTACCGCGCTCAACAAGCAGTTGCGCGCAGCGCCGGCAATAACTTCAACAATTTCCTCTACGGCTAACCCTAATCGTATGGCTCTGAGACTTAATATCGAAACAATGCAGGGCAACCTGGCAGCAAGCCTCTCCCAGTTGTCAATTGATCAACAGTCCTTAGCAGAGGAAAAGGCAAAACTTGCTTCTTTCGCAGGAATGGAAGTGAAGTTGACAGATTTGCAGCGGGATCGAGACACTTGGGAAGCAGACGACACTATGTTCTCAACCAAGATAACGGAGTTGTCGCTGCGTGAGCAGGCGCATCATGCGACTGCGCACATTATTGAACCTGCCGAGATTCCTACCGTACCTGTACGTCCAAAGAGAGCTCTCAGTATCTTCTTTTCGTGTTTGATGGGCCTTTTCATCGGAGTTGCGCTCGCCTTACTCCAAGACTTCCTTGACGATCGAGTTAATTCAGCCGATGAGGCGAGTCGAATTCTTGGAGTGCCGTCGCTTGGGCAGATCCCTGCGATTGAAGACAACGGTCCACGTCTGCTGACTCAGATGAGCGGACTATCTTCGGTTGCCGAGAACTATCGTGTTCTACGAACCAATATCCACTTTGCAGCGATCGACGCACCCGTCCATTCGCTGCTGGTGACATCAGCAAGCCCA
>PLAD01000309.1 GCA_003134215.1 Armatimonadota bacterium | reverse complement strand
GCAACCACCGACAAAACTGTCACCCACATGCGGATGCTTAATACCGGCAAAGGCCCTGCCGTTCAGGCGCTGCGTGCTCAGTGCGACAAAAAGCTCTACCAGAAGGTCATGAAGGCGACGATCGAGACGGCGCCGAATGTCGACTATAAGCAGGCGATGGTCGAAGATTTGATTGTCGAAGGCGGGAAGATCGTCGGTTTGACGACGCAGACCGGTGTCGAGATGCGGGCTAAGTCGATTGTCATCACGACAGGGACATTCCTTCGAGGTCTGTGCCATATCGGTGACAAGAAGATCTCGGCCGGCAGAGCCGGCGAGTTTCCTTCGATCGCTCTTGCGGAGAGTATTAAGAGACTTGGTTTTCCAACGGTACGTTTGAAAACGGGGACGACTCCGCGTATCGACAAGCGCACTGTCGACTTCGACCGCACCGAACTGCAGCCGAGCGACATAGATGTGCAGCCATTTTCTTTCCTGAATGACGAGCTCGGCATACCCAACTTGCTTCCATCCTGGCTGACTTATACCAACGACGCCACCAAAAAGGTCATCCAGGCGAACCTTCATCGCAGCGCCATGTATGGCGGGCATATCGAAGGACTCGGGCCGCGCTACTGCCCGTCCATCGAAGATAAGGTTGTTCGGTTTGCCGACAAGGAGCGCCATCAGGTCTTTCTCGAACAGGAAGGCTGGGATACCGATGAACTCTATGTGCAGGGAATGAGCACCTCGATGCCGGAGGATGTGCAACTGGAGTTTCTCCACACCATCCCCGGTCTGGAGCGATGTTCGATTACGCGCGCCGGATATGCGGTCGAATACGACTCCGTGCCGGCAACAGAGCTAACGCATGCTTTGATGACCAAGCGGGTCTCCGGACTCTTTCTCGCAGGGCAGCTCAATGGTACATCCGGTTACGAAGAAGCTGCCGGACAGGGGCTCATCGCAGGTGCGAACGCCGCGCTGTACGCCCAAGACCGGGCGCCGTTCACCCTTTCGCGGCACGATGCATATATTGGCGTCATGATCGACGATCTTGTCACCAAGGGGGCCGATGAGCCGTATCGCCTGCTGACCAGCCGTGCGGAGTACCGTTTGCTGCTGCGTCAGGACAACGCCGATATTCGCCTGACTGAAAAGGGACGCGAGATCGGACTTGTCGACGATTTGCGTTGGGAACGATTCGTCGAAAAGCGAGATGCCATCGGTAAGGAACAGGCGCGACTGGAAACGTCATATGTCTACGAGGCCGACAATGGTCGACTAGCCGAGCGTTTTATCCGTCCAGTTACAAACAGAGTTTCACTGAGCGACCTGATGAAGCGGCCGGAGGTCGACTACTCCGACATCGCCTGGCTCACCGGAGAAAGCGCACCTCGCGCTGTCGCCGAGCAAGTCGAGATCATGACGAAGTACGAAGGCTATATCTCCCGTCAGAACAGCGAGGTCGCTGCAACTTTGAAGCGTGAGGACGTTGCAATCCCAACAGACCTTGAGTTTTCGACGATTCGGGCGATCTCGAACGAAGGCAGGGAAAAGCTCAGCCGGGTCCGGCCGGTTTCCCTCGGCCAGGCAGCGCGAATTCCGGGGGTTACCAGTGCGGATATTTCGATCCTGGGAATTTACATCGAACAGAAAAGAAGAATGAAGGCGGCGGGACGGTCCGATTCCGCTCAGATCTCGACGTAATCCCGCTCGCCCGTTGCGGGGTTGAAGACGACTTTCATCAGCTTTCCGGTGGTCGGGTCCTGGAATTTCTCGCCGGTCTCGGTCCACTTGCCGGATTCCAGATCTATTTTGGGCTTATAGCGGCCGCGTTCAAAGATGGTTCCACCGACTATAAGGGCACCGTCAAGTATCAGTATCCAGAGCGCTTCGAGCGGCAGGCCCTGCGTGTGCAGCTTGTAGGCAAAGAAGAGCAGACCGACGCCAAGCGCTATCGCGATGACTCGCAACGCCGCCGTGCCGCTAGACATGGATTGGCTCAACCTGCACTGCGGTGCCGTAGGCGACCACTTCAGTCATGTTCTGCCCTATCTCGGAGCCGTCAAATCGCATCATAATGATCGCATTGGCGTCCATCATCGACGCATTGACGATCATACGGTCGATCGCGTGGCGGCGTGCATCTTCGAGCATCTCGGTAAACTCATTGATCTCCCCTCCAACGATGGACCGAAGCCCAGCGACAATATCTCCGCCGATACCTCTGCTGCGGACAACGACTCCGAACACCTGGCCGATGGTCTTCGTAACTTTAAAGCCGGCGATATTTTCAGTCGTAACAACAATCATGGCGAGCCTTTCTCGTGAGACAACAAACTTACAAGCGGCGTACCATTAAATCATACCACTCTCAATGGCGTAAACGCGCCGTCTAGAACTGCGAGTGCCGCCCCTGCCGCCTCCGCGGCCGGCGTGTCGAAAAAATGTCCTGTTTTTGCNNATTTTTATATAGTTTTGAGCTCAAAATAGCATCTCATTTGCAAAGGCCGGATATGAGTATTATAGTACGTTTTCATTTTTTTGTCAATGCGTTGTTATGTATTTATACACGGATTTTAGGGGCGCCGAAGTATCCGATGGAATCGCAATGAAAGCCAGCGCGTAGTTTTAGAACCGCGTTCTTTCTTAGGTAGTTAACCTTCTGCAGCACTTTATTCCGTCGACATTCCAGTCTCGGATACTTAAGTCCCACGGAATTCGAAAGAAAAGCCGTGGCAGTCGGATAGGCTGTACTTAGTGTCCGTTTTATTGGGGGAATGCCATCTGC
>PLAD01000139.1 GCA_003134215.1 Armatimonadota bacterium | reverse complement strand
CGAGCGTGACCGTGCCGGTGATCGCCTTCGCTACCCAGCGCTGGAGTGTCTCGCGGAGCATCATGGACTGCGGGTCGAACCAACGGCCTTCGTAGAGCAGCCTTCCAAGACGCCGTCCCAAGGAGTGGTACTGCTCCATGGTCCCTTCATTGTGAATCCCGCTGACCAGTCGTTCGTAGGCGATATAGAGCAGGGCCATCGCCGGCGCTTCGTAGATACCCCGGCTCTTGGCTTCGATAATGCGATTCTCGATCTGGTCGGACATGCCCAAACCGTGCCGCCCCCCGATTTTGTTTGCTTCCAGCACCAAGTCAACCGGCGACTCGAACAACTGACCGTTCAGAGCCACCGGCTGTCCCTGGTCGAAGGTGACAGAAACTTCCTCGGATTTAATACTGACATCGTCGCGCCAGAAAGCCGCTCCCATAATCGGCTCGACGATTCTGAGGCCGTTCTTCAGGAACTCAAGGTCTTTGGCCTCGTGTGTCGCGCCCCAGATATTGGAGTCGGTGCTGTAGGCCTTTTCTTTGGTCATGTGATAACTCAGGCCCGCTTTGTCGAGGAGTTCCGACATTTCCTTACGGCCGCCGAGCTCGTCGATGAACTGTTGATCGAGCCACGGCTTATAAATACGCAGGTTCGGATTAACCATCAATCCGTAGCGGTAGAACCGCTCGATATCGTTGCCCTTGTACGTACTGCCGTCGCCCCAGATATCAACGCCATCCTCACGCATTGCACCGACCAGCATGGTTCCGGTAACCGCTCGCCCGATGGGGGTTGTGTTGAAGTAAGCAAGTCCGGCGGTGGTGATGTGGAAGGCGCCGCACTGCAGCGCGGCGATACCCTCCTGGACAAGCTGCGGACGGCAGTCGATAAGTCTGGCCTTTTCGGCGCCGCACAGCAAAGCGCGTCGTGGAATGCTTTCGTAGTCGGTCTCGTCGGGCTGACCGAGGTTGGCGGTGTAACAGTAAGGGACCGCGCCCTTTTGACGCATCCAATAGATCGCGGCGCTTGTGTCCAGTCCGCCGGAAAAGGCAATACCCACCTTTTCGCCGATCGGAAGAGACTGCAAAATCGTACTCATGAGAGATTCCTTGTTGGTGTATCGAAAATTGTCGGCGCAGAGTGAGTCGATGCAGCCGAAAACTCAATATACCTCCAGGAGAAGTACTGAGGCTCGAACAGGGTTGAAAGAAAGCAACAAAAGCGCTCCACTATCGCCGGTGACAGCAGCGCGCTTCTTTAAGATACCGGCTGCACAATAAAGCTGAGTTAAGAGAAAGTTAACTTTTCGATAACAACTACGTAATGGCGGCGGAAGCGGCGAGAAGCGCGGCAACTTCGAGCTCCTCGGGCGGAAGACTGTCAAAACCGTCGACTATTTTGCCGACATAAGCGCCGAGGGCACCGTCGAGATACGCCGCGAGGACCGCCGGATGAATGTAGCACTTACGGCAGACGGCCGGCGTATTCCCGAGATGTTTACTAACCTCTTCGATTGCGCGGGAGACGTTCTTTTTGAGCCCGGCTGCGCTTTCGGCGAGTTCGCAGCGGTTCAGGGCAAGATATGCCAGCACGGTACCAGCCCAGGTCCGAAAGTCTTTTGCGGTAAAGTCGCTCCCGGCTGCTTCATGAATGTAGTCGTTGACATCGGAGGACGACACTGTTCGAACATTACCATCTGCATCGACATATTCGAAAAGATGCTGTCCGGGCAGTTCTGAGCTTTTCTTGACAATCGACGCCAGTTTTTTGTCTCTGACATCGATGGTCCAATTCTTGCCACTCTTTCCCCGAAAATGGAAGTGGACGGTGTTTTTATCGATATCTATGTGTTCGTTGGAAAGCGTTGTAAGCCCGTACGAATGGTTTTCACGTGCGTACTCCTCGTTCCCGACCCGGATATGGGTGGTTTCCAGGAGACGAACGATGGTCGCGAGGATTTTTTCCCGCGGCAAGCCGCGCCGGGACAGATCACTGTGGACGCGTGATCGGATCTTGGGAAGAGCATCGGCGAATGCCGTCATCCGATGGAACTTGTTTTCGTCACGCGTTGAACGCCAGAGTAAATGGTAACGATACTGCTTGCGACCGCGAGCATCACGCCCAGTTGCTTGGAGATGGCCGTTTGCTATCGGGCAAATCCAGACTTCACTATAGGCCGGCGGAATCGCAAGCTTCTTGATCCGTGTTAGGACGGTTTCCGATGTGATCAAGGCGCCATTCGGATCGTAATATTCAAACGAGTCGCCCTGCTTTACCCGGTGTATGCCGGGAATGGCGTCGGTTACGTACCGCAGACCGGCTTCTTCCGCGGCCAAAACGGAATCAAAAGAAGAGGCCTCCGAAGATCCAGTGGACCTTGCGGAAGCCACGTTCGGTGATAATGTCGACATATACCGATTTACCCAGGTGAGCCGGATCTCTCAAACTAATGTCGTCGCAACGGTGCACGTCGCGCAGAATAATAAAATAAGGGGCTTTCGTTGGAGGCGAAAATCTATAAGCCCCTTAGAGGGAAATTGTCGGAAGATGCTTTCTTTCTCGTCATACGGGAAATCACTTACTTCTTCGAACCGGCTTTACGAAACCCCTATGGATGCCAACAAAGCAGCTCACCGAGACCGTGATGGCGGCGCTACTGTTGAAGCCTTCAACAACTAACGAGTCAGGATTATGTGGGTCGACGGGACCATAGTATCTTCCAAACGTACAGCCCGAACACGCCTATTTCGATCTTAATCCGGATGCGGACTACAAGTCGATGGATAACACCTGTATTATTTCGGGGCGGCGATGGAGTCGCTTAATTTCTTCAATAGCAGCAGACGCGGACCGCACATAATTACCTAGACTAGAGATATTCGTTCAGCTTGCGCGTAATGACGCTGCGAGAAACAGCGCCGTTGATCTGATCGACCGGCTGACCGTCCTTAAAGATAATCAATGTGGGAATGGTCTTCACGCCGTAGCGCGCTTCGACATCCGGCTCCTGATCGACATCGAGCTTCAAGATCTTCGCTTTGCCTACCATTGACTCAGCGACGGCGTCGATTTCCGGTCCGATGGCGCGGCAGGGAGGGCACCACGGAGCCCAAAAATCTACAAGAACGGGAATGCCCGAATCCAACACTTCGGTTTGAAAATCAGCGGTCGTCACAGATGCTGCCTTACTCATTAAGCTTACTCCTTACGGTCAACTAACTAATGACTTATTTTACCTTCGTCAGAACATACAACTATTCGCAGGAGTTCCGGCGAACTTCCCTGCGATATGTTAGGAAAAAACATAAAATTTCTTGTGAAAGTTTTGCTTGGGTCATGGAAAGATTTCTTTGTCAACGCAGATGCAGTCTGTTGTAGGTCAGCAGATAACAAAAGCCCCGGTTCTTCCGGGGCTTTTTTGCGGATTGATACACGTTTAACGCCGCTCTGTCGATTCCGGCCTGAATTTGTAGCTCCATGCCGACTGGTAGGCATCGAGGTAGTCGTCAATGCAACGGTCTGGCGAGAACTCCTTTGCGCGTTCAAATGCCCGGAGCGCAAACTCTTCTCTTAATTTATCGTCCGCAATCAACATCTGGAGATTGCGTTTCAGTATTTCGGTGTCGTTTTGCGGGACGAAAAGGGCGCAGTTGTTCCAATTTTCACGCAGACCGGGCACATCCGCGATGACAAGAGCGCACCGTGAAAGAGCCCCCTCAAGAACCGAAATATCTGCCCTTTGATCAGGCGCAGGCTGGCAGTAGATTGCAGCCTTTGAAAGCTGATCAGCGATACGAGGCGAAAGAGGCCTGGCTCCGGGCCTCGACGGAACACCTCCGGTAATACCGCGCTCCTGCATTGAAATGACCGGCCAGTGCAGTTCACCCGCCGCTGCCTCTATCGCGGTCATAACTGCTGCAGCGTCGTTTCGATCGCCGGCGCTGAACACATAACGCTGTTTTGAAGCAGTTCGGTAGTCCGCAATCCTGCGGAAATAGGGAATCACCTTACATGGCGTTGTAAGTTGATAGGCGAGCTTGGCCTCTTCAAGCGCAGCGCGCGTGGGGAAGATAACCAGGTCGGCGCTCTGCAAGATCGGAGTCAGCTCCCGGCGCATTTGCCAGATCGACGCAGACGTAGACGGGCTCCCCTCCGAATGGGCGACGATCACTACCGGAGCCTTGAATCTCAGCGATCCGAAGTTAAATTCGTTGAGCTGAATGATATCCGGCTTCAGCTTATGCTCCAACTCGGTCAGAAATGTGTGGCTCTTGGTGAAGTCCGTGACTGCGTTTGTGACTTCCGCCATCGGAAGTTCGCTTTCGAACAGGGCAAGACGAGGCACTCTCGCGGCATCACGTCGCTGCTCTTTACTGAGGGCATGACCGAATGTCGATAGAGAAACGCGGATTCCATGTCCGGAAAGCGCTCTTGACAGTTCTAACGAATAACTCCAGACACTGCCCTGGGTGTCGGAAGTCATCAGGATATGGCGTAACATTTTATTTGATTTGATTGGGTGGTACCGCAGCCGACGACGGCGTCGGCTCTTTCAATTCACTAATTGTTCGTACAATACCCACGCTCCGAGCGCGTGAAACTGGATGACAAACAAAGTTGGTCATATTACATTGGAAACGGAGAGGTGCGCGATATACTGGGCCTGCCGATGGAGTTCTGACTGCGCCACATCCATTGACACTTCGACAAACTGGACCGCATCCGACGGCGCCGCTTGGGCCAGACGGCCGATGTCAACAGTGATCACAACTCCGACACGAGGGTAGCCGCCAACAGTCTGGCATCCTGCCATAAGAACGATCGGTTGACCGTCCGGGGGAATCTGGATCACACCAGCTGTTACTGGTTCACTCCAGCTATCATCCGTCGGCTTTGCGTCGTTCTCAACCTGCGGCCCTGCAAACCGGTATCCCATGCGATCGGAGTCGGGGCGCACCGTTCTGCTTTGAGAAAGAAATTGGTCAAAAATGTTTGCCGAACAAGCCAGACCACCGCGTGAGCGGAGGAAGCGGATTGGCGTATTCGGAGGACGATACAATTGAAGGTCGCCAGGCAGTAATGACCTCCCTCCAAAGCGGGCGTGGCCGCGAATTGTCTTGGCAGAGAGAATATCGCCGGCCTTCAGCGCCCTGCCGCGATAACCGCCGACCAACGCCTTAAGGTCTGTGGATCGACTCCCCATGACGCAGGGAACGTCAACACCGCCGTTGATAGACAGGTAGGCGCGAGCGCCGGCTGCTCGCTGTCCGAAAGTGAGTACTTGACCCGACAGTCCAGACTTCGAACTCCACGGCGCAATGCGTTCACCGTCGAGGGTCGCAGCCAAATCTGCGCCGGCGACAGCGATTGTCGTGTCTTGCAGAATCTTGATCTGCGGGCCAAGCAGAGTAATCTCTAAAACTGCATCTTTTGGATTATTGCCGGCGAGAATGTTGGCGACAGTCGCAGCAAACGGATCCATTGCGCCTCCGACCGAGACGCCGCAGTACTGCCAACCGGTTCTTCCGAGATCCTGCACTGTTGTCAGCGCGCCAGGCAGTAGAATTAGCGCTGTCTCGGCGCTCATACGGCCTTCCTGACACCGATCCCCGCCGCAGTAAACGACTGCCGGATGTCCTCTATCCTCTGCACCGCATGAAGAGTATCGCCGTGGACACAGACACTTTTAATCGGAAAATGCAGAATTGTGCCGTCAACTGCAACGACCGCTCCGCCGACCACAGCAGTGACCGTTCTTTCTTTGACAGCCGCTGCATCAGAAATCACTGCACCGGGCAATGTTCGCGGCATCAATGTACCGTCCGCTCTGTAGGAGCGGTCGGCGAAGAACTCGTCGACCGCAGCGAGGCCGGCCGAGGACGCGGCAGCAACCAGCTTTCCGCCGGCAAGGCCGTAAACAGCCAAATCACTACCGACATTCTTAATTGCACGTACGATCGCGTCAGCAATTTTCGGATCGGTTTCCGCCTGATTGTAGAGAGTTCCATGCGGCTTAACATGTGTAACGGACGCGCCGACGTCAGCGGCTGTTTGCAGAAAACCGTCTAGCTGATATGCTATCGCATCGTACGTATCACCGGCCGCAATATGCTCGGTTGATCGTCCGTAGCCGCCGGCAAGGCCGGGATGAGCGCCGATAGCAACACCGCGAGCAAAGGCAAGCTCGATCGTCTTACGAGTCAGAGCTGCACTTCCGGCGTGGACTCCGCAGGAGATATTCCCCGATGTAACCAGAGAGAGAATCTGTTCGTCGTAACCGTCGATCAGTTCCCCGATATCGCTGTTGAGATCGATCCATTGAGGCATTACAGTTCCAACTTTTTAATTGAATCGAAGGTCGATTCGTCGATTCTCTGGAAGCGGACGATGTCGCCCGCACGGAGGAAAGTCGGCTCTTCGGTTTCCGCGAGAAAAAGACGCAGCGGAGTGCGCCCAATAATATTCCAGCCGCCGGGCGAGTCGAGGGAGTAAATTCCTGTCTGACTGCCTCCAATACCTACTGATCCGGCGGCGACAAGCTGTCGCGGGGTGCGCCTTCTCGGCGTGGCAAGACGTTCGGGAAGGCCCAGAAGATAGGGAAAGCCCGGCGTGAAACCAATCATTGCGACGGTGTAGACTGCGCTCAAATAGGTATTGAGCAGACGATCAACACTCAAGCTGTGAATAGAGGCAACTTCAGTGACGTCGGAACCGAACACTCCGTCGAAGCAGACAGGAATTTCGACCGTTCTGGCTGTTTCCGCCGCATCGTTTCCGACAGATTTCGTCAGTTCAGAAAGACGCGCGCATAGGTCGTTGACACCGATCTTGCTTGGCAAGTAGTAGACTGCCAGAGATTTGTAGGCGGGGACGGTTTCAACAACGCCAGGAAGCGCGAGCTTGTTCAAATGGGAATCGAGAGCATGGATATGCCGACAGAGAACGGTTATATCATCGCCCCTCAAAAAGATGAGCACAGATCGGTCGCCCATCGGTTCTATGCTGTATTCCATTTAAGTTTCTGTGCCCAATTCCGCCTCACACTATTATGCTAGCCGAAAGTACGGGTAGTCAAACAGGCCGAACGAGCAGGCAGTGAAAGTGCTGTGGGACGTATACTTTTTATGCCGCTTGGTGTAAACGATTGACTGCGGCAGGCTGGAGACGATAAGCGATGACTGATGATTTCGAATCTATAAGTCCTGTGCTCAGTACGCTGAGCGCACTTTCCAATGATCTAGCTGCCCTGGTGCAGGGAGCATCCGGATACACGGTCCGGGTCGAGGACGGAAGTCGCCTCAGCGGAACCGGCGTCATCTGGTCGGCCGCCGGGATTGTGGTCACCACTTCGCACGGCCTCGAACGTGACGAAGACCTGACGATCGAGTTGGCGGACGGAACTGCCCATAAGGCGATCCTGATCGGCCGAGATCCGGAAAGCGATATCGCCGTTCTCAAAACCGACGTTGAAGGTCTGGCGGCGGCTCCCAAGGCGTTACCAGAAGCGGTGAAGGTCGGGAGCCTCGTGGTTGCAGTCGGACGCCCGGGAAAGCTGGGACTGCAAGCGACGTTAGGACTGATCAATTCGCGCTACGAAGTAGAGACGAACGGAAAGGCCGAGTACATTCTGAATACGGATGCCGTCCTCTACCCCGGATTTTCCGGCGGGCCGCTTGTAGGCGCAGATGGGAATATCGTCGGAATCGTCAATCGTTGGTTTGGACGAGGTTCGGCGGTAGCGCTTGGTGTTCCGGTAGTTGACGAAGTAGTCGCTTCGCTCGAAGGTTACGGCCGTATCCGCCGAGGTTATCTCGGTATCCGCACTCAGGTCGCTCCTTTGCCCGAGGCGCTCAGGGCGACATTGGAACGCGAGCAGTCACACGGATTGTTGATAGTACAGGTAGAGCCGGGGAGCCCAGCGGACATAGCCGGGCTGCTTCTGGGAGACGCCATTGTCGGAATAGACTCAACCCCGCTGATCGATGTCGACAGTCTACGCGCCCATTTGTTGGCAGGCAAGACCATAACCATTCATACGCTGCGGGGCGGCGAGCGGCGTGATTTTGAGGTAACAATCGCCGTCCAGAGATAGATGATTAATGATTAGAGTTCTGATTTCCGCCGCATACGCTTCCATTCGAGCCGGACTGCAGTCTTTGCTCGCCGGCGCGCAGAACATCGACGTGGTCAGCGCTGTCAGCGGCAGCGGCGAGCTTCAGAATTTGATCGATGAGGCATCCCCTGACGTAATCGTCGCGGACGACGATGTGACCGATCGAGGTTCGCTGCTGCGGATCGCAGTCGAATCGGAGACGGCGTTGGTTTTGCTCAGCGACGACCGGGAGGCGCTGAAGCAGCTCATCGGTATCGCAGCTCCCGGCTGGGCGCTGCTTTTGCGCGAGTCGGATTCGTCTGAGATTATCGCGGCAGTGCTGTCCGCGGCATCCGGCCTGATTACAGTCGACAGCTCGATGGTTATGCAGCTTGCCGGAATTGCTCTCGGCCCGTCATCGGCAATCTACGGCGATCTTCCCGACCCGATGACGACGCGGGAGCTTGAGGTGCTTCAACTGCTCGCGCAGGGGCTGCCAAACAAGGTTATAGCAAACCGCCTGAATATCAGTCAGCACACGGTCAAATTCCATGTTGCCGCGATTCTGGCGAAGCTGAATGCCGGGAGCCGAACTGAAGCGGTGACACTGGGAGCTCGAAGGGGACTGGTGACGATCTAACGTCGGCATCGCCCGAGGGCGGGATCGGGTAGTATGATAGTCGGTAAATCTTTACCGCGAACCATATGCTCCGGAAGCCTGGTTTTCACCAGCCGCACCACCTTTGAACGACGGTGATAGTCGGCTACTTCGAAAGACAACGATGGAACCCGAAGGAGCGCTGAGACCCGATCCCAGCTATCGAGCAGCGTCTGCTTTAGAGGCTGCACAGGCGGCGCGCCAATCCGCCGAGACGTTGGCGGATGCGCTGCAAGTCAGTGAGCTAAGGTATAGACGGCTTTTCGAAACTGCACGGGACGGTATCCTTCTCCTCGACAGCGATTTGGGCAAGATCACCGATGCAAACCCCTTTATGTGCGAACTGCTCGGCTATCCGCTGAGCGGCCTTGTCGGCAAGGAGCTCTGGGAGATCGGCTTGCTGAAAGACAAAACGGCAAGTCAGGAAGCATTTCGGCAGCTCAAACGAGACAGCTATATTCGCTACGATGATCTCCCGCTGCAGAACAGTCGAGGCGAGTGGCGAGAGGTCGAATTCGTCTCCAACCTCTACCGTGAGAACGGACATACGGTGATCCAGTGCAATATCCGCGATATCACCGATCGGAGGATTACCGAATCTAACCTCGCGGTTTCAGCAGCCAAAAATGCCCGCATCGCCGAAACCCTGCAAAGATCGATGCTGCAGGACATTCCGGACGGAAAATTCTCGGGACTCACGATACAAACCTACTATGCTGCATCGCTCAACGAATCGGATGTCGGCGGCGACTTTTTCGACGCATTTGCACTTTCGGACGGCAAGGTCGCTTTCGTTGTCGGAGATGTTTCCGGCAAGGGATTGATCGCAGCGGCACGGACGGCCGAGGTCAAGTATGCGCTTCGCGCGTTTTTGCACGAGTTCAATGAGCCGGATGTCGCGTTGGAACATCTGAACCACTTTATTTGCGAGACCCATGCGAGCGACTCGAACAGCGGCGAAATGTTCATCGTACTGGCGTTGTCGGTTGTCGACTCTTTAACCGGGAAGACTGTATTCACATCCGCCGGTGCAGAACCATCGATAATACTTCGTGATAACGATCTGACCGATTTGGTCGAAATCGTCGGAACTCCGCTAGGTATCATCCGAGACGCAAAGTACACCTGTCTGACGCGAGAACTCGGTCCGGGCGACACACTGATCATGACCTCCGACGGTATCACCGAAGCAAGAAAAGGATCTACATTCCTCGGTGTTGATGGATTAGCTAAACTCATTGAAGGCATCGGCTCCGAACTTTCCCTCGTATCTCTTAGCCAGGCAATCCACTTAGGCGCGCGAGCCTTTTCAGCCAACGGACTTCGCGATGATGTCTGCCTGCTGCTAGCGCGCAGGCAGTAGCTTAGAGTATCCCGACGGCTCTAGCCGCAAGAAAAGTGATGATTCCGAGCGAAATCGACGACTGCAGCATTGTCAAAAGCTTTGCCCAAATGGACAGTACCGGTGTATCCGTCGGTGAAAGTGCGGTGCTCGTGTTGAAGGCCACGAAGAGGTAGTCGAGATAGCCCGGGGTCCAGTCGGTCATATTTTGTTTCACCAAATTGACAGGGCTAAGCGTCATCTGTGGGAATAGAAACGCGCCGTTCCGATGTCCGTAGAACATCCCCCTGAACTGAGGCCCCCCGGCGTCCAATCGCCAGTACCACCAGGCACAGACTAATACGTTCGAGGCCCAAAGCGAGGATGCCGTTCTTAGCAGGACCGAAGGGCTATCAAGTCGATGTAAAAGTGCAAAGGCAGCGAAACCGAACGACAAGAGCATATATAAAGTCACCAACGAGATAAGCACGATCGCCATGATGTGGTTGACGGCATGCCATCCGTGCCTTCGCGTAAATGACAGCGGGACGAACATCATCACGATAAACACAAGCGGCAGCCAATTGCAGCCAGCCGCAATCGAGTTCGGCAGGGCCAGGAAGAGCACGCCGACAATCACCAGCGCTACGGCTGCAGGTCGGCGAGGTTCCAGATCGAGATCGTCGCGAGTTGGATCGGTCGCCGTTTCCCGCGCTTCTTTCAGTCGCCTGAGAAACTCCATCAGGTTGGACGAGGCATTAACTGACATGATTGTCGCTGTCCGCCTCGGAAGTTATTCTCAGCCCAGGAACGGACCGCTTTTTCGCGTCCGGAAGCGCTTCAAAACCCGAGATGACATCGAACATCTCTTCATCGATGGAACTTTGTCTGAGGCGGCGGTAGGTTTGGTTCAATCTCGTGAGCAGGTCTGCGACATTCTTCTCGGCGCGCTGCATGGCCGCCAGGCGACAAGCGTTCTCGCCGGCCAACGATTCGGCGCAGGCTTGATAGATCGAAATGAACAAATACTCGCGGACGAAAGCGGATTCGGCATCTCCTACAATCTCGGGCAATTTCTTTGTCGGCCAGACCGTCTGAGATCTCGCTTTTAACCACGCCCCATCGAACGGCAGAATTTTCCGGCTTACCGGTTCGAATACCGCCTCGTCAATCGGCCGGTTATTGAGTAAATACAGCCCGCCGCCTTGCCAGCGCAACAGGTGCGGCTCTATTGTCGATAAAGCCGCTACGATCAGCGGGTTAATTGAGTCGATCGAGGCCGGGAGATCAAAGTGTCCGGAAATGGCGAACCCCTTGTTCGCCAGCGATTCTTGCATCTGTAGCCAGCAGACCCAGATTTCCTTCTCGCCTGGGAGGACGGCAAGCTGCGAGCCAACAAAGGCAGCGAGTTCATCGTTGAACTGACCCACCATTCCCTGGTCGGAGCCGAAGACGATCACACCGGTTATTCTGCCGGCCCCCGGCGCCAGATCCGCTGCGAGCGCATTGCTGCGAAAACAGAGCGACAGTCCCAGCTCAATTGTGCGATAGTAGTCTGAGAGTGCTGCTACGGCGCATTCGTACTGTGTAATGCTGGACGCCGCAACAGCTTTCATCGCGCTTACGACTGACGCAACTTCTCCGGCCCCCTCGATCTTGCGCCGCAACAATTGAAGGCTGTCGCTCAACTTTCTACAGCCTTTTTTGCGATTGCTGCTTTAAGATGGTCGAGAATGGCATTGCTGTCGTCATCGCTCAATTTCTGTGAAGCGAACCGCGCGACGATTTCCATCGGCAGTTCGGCTGCGGCCCGACGAACCACGTTCTGCGCCCCCGGCATATCGGTCAATGCGACGGCATCAAAGAGTCCCTTGGCTAATGCCAGAAGCAGGCAAATCTGCTCATTCAGTGACGCCCGATCTATCTCACTTTGTTTCAAGCATGCTCGAATTCTTTCTCCATGATCGACTATCTTCTGTGTGGCGCTGTCCAGATGAGTGCCGAACCGCGCAAAACTTTCCATCTCTTCAAACTGCGCATATGCAAGTTTCAGATCTCCGGCGACTGCTCGATAGGCCTTGCACTGCGCATTGCCGCCGACACGAGAGACCGACTTTCCTACATCGATGGCAGGGAGGATCTCCAGTTCGAAAAGGGTCGGCGACAGATAGATTTGTCCATCGGTGATCGAGATCAAGTTGGTCGGGATATACGCGGAGATATCCTGAGCGTCAGTTTCGATGATCGGCAGCGCTGTCAGGGAACCGCCTCCCAATTCCTTTCGCAGATGCGTCGCCCTCTCCAGAAGACGAGAGTGGATATAAAATATGTCACCCGGGAATGCCTCCCGGCCCGGTGGGCGCCGCAGCAGCAGAGAAATCGTCCGATATGCCTCAGCATGCTGCGTCAAATCGTCATAAATGATCAGGACATCGCGCCCTGCTTCCATAAACTGTTCGGCAATACTGGTAGCCGCATAGGGGGCGACATACATCAGACCAGGAGCATCGTCACCCTCGGCCATAACGACCGTCGTGTATTCCATCGCTCCGTTTTCGGCTAGCTGAGCGATGACGTTTGCAACGGCCGAAGCCCGCCGACCAATCGTACAGTAAACACAAACGACATTCTCTTTCTTCGAGTTGAGAATCGCCGCGACTGCAATGCTGGTCTTGCCGGTTTGACGGTCACCTAAAATCAGCTCTCGCTGTCCGCGTCCGATCGGAGTCAGCGCATCGATGGCAATGATGCCGGTTTGCAGAGGAGCATTCACGGGAGATCGGTCCATGATATCCCTGGCGCTGCGTTCAATTGGAAGCCGTTTAGTTGATTTCACAGCTCCCTTACCGTCCAGCGGACGGCCAATCGGATCGACAACGCGGCCAAGGAGGGCATCGCCGACCGGGGCATCCATAACCCGGCCGGTCCGTTCAACCGAATCTCCTGCTCGCAGCACATCGCTTTTTCCGAGGAGGACAACGCCGACTTCGTCTTCATCGATATTGAACGCGATCCCGTAATCCCCGTTGCGAAACTTGACCAACTCATCGTATCCGACGCCGGGAAGACCGGAAACCACGGCAATTCCGGTCGAAACACTGACGATGGCGCCTGTTTCGACAACCATTGCCGCTGGGTGATAAGTGTCCAAAAGTCGGTTAAGCGAGGTAAACCCGGTCGTAATATCCGTCAGCAGCGATTCACGCGGCATGTTCTGCCTCGGCGGACTGGGAAACCGCCTTTTCGAGCGAGTTCAAGTAATCGACAATCGACCAGGAGACTTTGTAACTTTTGCAAAGCAGTTCGATACCGCAGACAAGGTCCGGCTCGGTCTTGAACTCGATATTCGTGTCGTAATCAAAATTCTCTTTGACTGCAGACTTTATCGCGTTCTGCTGCGCCTCCGGCAAATCGAAGGTGCTTCGAACCACAACCGATTGAGAAGTGTTCAGGAGCGACTGGGCGAACTGAGTTTTGTCGCCGGTGCTGAGCATCCCAATCCGGTCTATCAAAACACCCGCCATTGTCGCTTCGAGCGAGACGCTGCTCAGGTCGCTTAATGCCTTGCGGGCAACTGAGAACACTTCTTTACAGGTAAGACGGACTATTTCTCGACTTGCCTCCAATCTCTCTCGCTCAAGCGTCTCGTCCTGCTTTGCGCGCAGAGCATCAGAGTCTTTTTGAGCCTCGTCCATGAGTTTTTGACGTTCTTGAGCGGCATCGTTTTGCGCTGCAGCGAGCATTGAAGATTTCTGCTGATCGAACTCTGCGCTCTTTAGCGCCGAGTCCTGTTGACTCTTCTGTGCAGTTGCTTGACTCGCTGCCGCCAGAGAAATTTGCGATGCAATCGATTTTTCTCGTGTATCGATAGCGAGGAGGACGGGCTTATAGAGATAGCGCTTGAGAAGCCAGATAAGGACGAGAAAGTTAATCATTTGCGCAATCACGGTGGACCAATCTATCAGCATGACTATTTACCTCCGGTGCTGAGTGCGGATGTCCAGAACGGGTTGGCGAAAATAAGGATCATCGACACGACGAAAGAGTAAATCGCAGTTGACTCGATCATCGCCAGGCCAACAAAAAGTGTGCGGGTGATTGTCGGTGCGGCGTCCGGCTGCTGCGCCACCGATGTCAACGCCGTCGCCACGGCGCGTCCCTCCCCCAAAGCCGGACCGATACAGCCGATGCTGATTGTAAAACCGGCGGTGACAATCGATGCCACCGCAATCGCGGTTGCGTTAACCATTGTTTTGTGCTTTCTGTGTAGACTGTGTGCTGCCGACTTCGGTAGCCGCCGCAATGTAGACTGCGGCGAGGACGCTGAAAATGTACGCCTGAACCATTCCGATCAGCAATCCGAGTGCGGTCATGACGATCGGAAAGAAAAACGGCGTGATGGTGAGCAGAATTGCGACGATCATGGCGCCGCTCATCATATTGCCGAAGAGACGAATCGCGAGAGCGAGCGTCCGGGAAAGCTGGCTGATAATATTGAAGGGCAGCATGATCGGTGTCGGCTGCACAAAAGTCTTAATGAATTTGCCGAAACCTTCAGCCTGAATTCCGTATATCGGTACTGCAATGAAGACGCAGAGCGCGAGCGCTGTGGTTGTCGATAAAGAGCCGGTAGGGGGGTCGTAACCCGGCAGAATTGTGCAAAGACTGGCGAAAGCGACGTAAAGGAAGATTGTCCCAATAAAGCCCAGGAACTGCTCCGGTGTTTGCAGACCAATTTCCTTTATCTGTGAGACGGCGGTAGTGACGACAATTTCGAGCAGGCTCTGCCACCTCGACACCGGACCGACGGCGACGAGTTTACGGGTGATGAGAGCGCAACCGCCGGCCAACACCAGCATGATCACCCATGTGGTCACGACGGTTTCGTTTAGCTCGAAAAAGCCGTGACGCCAAAAAATTAGTTGATCGGAACTAAGTCGCATGTCCCTGATTTGTTTTCGT
The DNA here is from genome assembly GCA_003134215.1 of Armatimonadota bacterium. Classification (GTDB taxonomy): domain Bacteria; phylum Armatimonadota; class Armatimonadia; order Armatimonadales; family Capsulimonadaceae; genus BOG-944. The sequence continues at coordinate 5,413 of PLAD01000139.1, read as the reverse complement.
GCGAAGGAAGGCAGTCACGGCGAACCGCGCTGCAGCAAATCCGAGGAGACAGCAAAGTGCGCGCAGCCAACTGCCATGGGAAACCATCAAGAAGCCGGCGACGACGACCCCCGTCCGCAGCAGAAAACTTAGTGCGAACCAGATACCCGTCTTTGCCGCCGCAAAGCCCTTCAAGACAGTCAACCAGAGGCCGCCGTAAAAGAACAATCCGAGCAGGATGCCGAATAAGACGGCGCCGATCTCAGTGATAGTGTTGTCATTCATCGGTTGCGTCCGTATCCGAGGCAATTGTTTTGCCCTGCTTGTCGACCCAATTCCAGGCGTTCCAGCATCCGAATGTCAGTCCGGCGGCGAGAAGCGCCAGAGTCCAGGAATGAGGTCCCGGATGGTGTTTGTCCAGCCAGAGACCGGCGAGAGCTCCCAGCACCGCGGGAGCGGCGATGGTCCATCCAATGAGACCGGATGTACTCAGCCCAAACCAAATACTGCCGGGAGATCGTTTAACGGCAAACTGCTTCCGCGTTGCCTGTCGGCCAACTTCGAAGCCGAATCGGTCTGACATAGACGTCTTCCTATTCAAGTTGGAAGCGCCTCAACCGCAGCAGCAGGCTGCTTTCCAACTTACTCAGAGTAAGGCGCACAGCTTGCTGCTGAGTATTCAGCGCTAAAAACTGCTTTTCGATAATATCTTGCAGTTTGGCCGGGTCGGAATCTGTCGCCGCGTTGTGCACCGAGCAAAGCACCTGGTTTCCGGTCTTCGACATAACTCCGCCGTCCAGCGCAGTGTAGAGGTTTTCTCCGTCCGCATTTTGCCAGTCCATGATGCCCGGCGCGATCGCAGAGACAAAGTCGAGACGCTGCGGATAAATTCCGACATAACCGGCGATGGTTGGCACGTTCATTCGTAGCACGCCGGCGATATCTAGAAAGACCATCGAAGGCAGCAGGACCTTAAGTTGCATGAGCGACTTCTCCTGGTGTTTTGATTTCGTCAATCAATCCAATCATGTAAAATGCGCTCTCCGGCGTATCTTGGAACTCGTCGTTCAATATGCGCTCGCAGCCATCGAGCGCATCCTTCAGAGGAACCGTTTTGCCTTTCATTCCGCTAAACTGCTCCGTAGTAAAAAATGGCTGTGTCAAAAACCGTTCGAGCTGTCGGGCGCGCGTGACAATGCGCCGATCGTCGGAGGAAAGCTGCTCAAGCCCGAGCATCGAAATGATGTCTTTCAGGTCCTCGTATTCCGCCAGTGTCTTCCGTATTTCGTTAGCCAACCAGTAGTGCCTGTCTCCAACGATGCCGGGGGCGGCCATCTGCGAGCCGGACTGCAGTATATCGACTGCAGGGAAAAGTCCTTCACTTGCTCGGTCCCGTGAAAGCACAATCGATGCCGAAAGATGTGAGAACGTGTGTACTGCAGAAGGATCGGTGAGATCGTCCGCTGGGACGTATACGGCTTGAATGGATGTTATTGCTCCCGCCGATGTATTTGCGATGCGTTCTTCGAGCTCAGAAAGCTCCGTCGCCATCGTCGACTGATAGCCGAGTCGCGCAGGCATCTGGCCCATCAGACCCGCAACTTCCATGCCGGCCTGTACGAAGCGAAAGATATTGTCGATCAGTAGCAGCACATCGCGGTGTTCGTCGTCGCGGAAGTACTCCGCCATCGTCAATGCTGTCAGTCCCACGCGAAAGCGACTGCCAGGCGGTTCATTCATCTGTCCGAACACCATCACCATATTGGGCAGAACATTCGCCGCGATCATGCTGCTGCGAAGTTCCCCCGCCTCGCGGCAGCGTTCACCGATTCCGCAGAAGATGCTAACTCCCTCGTTGTGCCCCGCCATGTTGTGGATCATTTCCGTCAGCAATACGGTCTTTCCGACGCCTGCACCGCCGAAGAGGCCGGCCTTTCCGCCACGTTCCAGCGGCGCCAGAACATCGATGACTTTAATCCCGGTTTCGAAAAGCTCCGATTTTGCAGCAAGCTGAGCGAGCTGAGGGGAAGCGGCGTGTATCGAGCGCCACTGAACATCTGTCAACGTATCCAACCGATCAATGGTATTGCCGAAGACATCGAACATACGCGACAAGATGCTGTTGCCGACGGGCGCTTTCAGAGGAGCTCCGGTGTTGCTCACAGCAGTGCCACGGGCGAGACCCTGCGTAGGAGTTAGTGCAATCCCGCGAACTCGCGAGTCGCTGAGTTGCGAGAGCACCTCAATCGCCACCTCCCCGGAAGCGCCGGCGCGAAGCAGCGAGTAGATGGGAGGCAATTTGCCTGGGAACTGCACATCGACAACGCTGCCGCGAACGGCGACAACAGTCCCTCTATCATTCAAAATCGTGGAGATAGCCATACAAAAAGCGCTTACCGAGGCTGAAAGACTAGAATTGCAAAATGCAAGGAAGAAAGTTGTTTACCGATAGCGACGATTCAAAGCGGCTTTAGGTAAGTGGATAGTTTTTTCATACCCATCACGAAAGAGCGGCCAAACCAGGCAATCGCCTATCGTCAAATCTCTCGCCTGCTAAATAAAAGCCCTGTTCCTTCAGTAAGAGGTGCATAAGCCAATTCTAAAACGCAGCATGCACAGCGGCTTCGCCGGAATCCCCAACTCACTTTATGAGGACCCCAATACAGTCATGCTCTTCGGCGACGCAAAAGACTTCGTAGAAAAACTAAGGCATCTATATACCGGACTAACCCCCGTCTTGAAATTCTTCCGCCGGCGATTGCCGGATTCTCGTTTTTTATTTGAGTAGAACATATATGCGTGAAAACATTTTTACAATAATATGTAATTAGTAGTTAATAACCCGAATATTGGGTGTAATCAAAACATGATAAGCAAGCTTACTATTCCTAAAACTTTTCGAGATGCGATAGTTCTTTATGCCGATCCGAAGGTTCGCCATAAGCTACTGGTTGCAATCCGGTTCCCGAACGGCGTATGTTGCGTTCACCGCGGATGCGTCAAAGTAAAGTTTATGGAGACCGTTAATCGGTTTAAGTGTTATGGGTGCCGAAAACAGTTCCGGCGAACGTGCTTGCTGCCGGAAAATCGTTTTGTGGGCATCCTTCTCGGGTAGACATATTGCTATATGCCGCTAACCAGTTCATACTTATGTTGGACGGCAGCTGACCGGCATACTGTTTGCGCCGTTTTAAAGGCGGACAGCATCTCGACAACTTTTTGACCCTTTTTCCAAAGCAACGAACGCAGAAAGAATTCTGACTAATGAAGCCTACACAACAGCTACACGAACTTGGACAGAGCCTTTGGCTAGATAATATTACGCGCGACCTTTTGAACAGCGGCACGCTCGGACGCTACATCGATGAGCTTTCGGTAACCGGCCTGACATCAAACCCTACGATCTTCGACCATGCCATTTCCGGCAGCAGCGCCTACGACGAAGCTATTGAAAAGTCGGCGGCGGTCGGCAAGGATGCGGAAGGAATCTTCTTCGATCTTGCGCTGGACGACCTGACCCGTGCGGCCGATCTCTTCAAGTCCCTGCACGACAAGACCAATGGTGTCGACGGTTGGGTTTCGCTGGAAGTCTCGCCGCTGCTTGCTTTCGACACCGAGGGCAGTATTCAGGCTGCAAAAAGCTTATTTGCGAGAGCCGAACGGTCTAACCTCTATATTAAAATACCTGGAACTCCGAAGGGCCTCCCTGCGATCGAAGAAGCGATCTTCGCCGGCATCCCCGTCAATGTCACGCTTCTATTCTCCCGCGCGCAGTATACGGCGGCGGCGGAAGCTTATCTGCGCGGAATCGAACGACGAATTGAAGCCGGTTTGAACCCCCAAATTGCATCGGTAGCTTCAGTGTTCGTTAGCCGCTGGGATGTCGCCGTCTCCGGCAAAGTACCGGCCGAACTAAACAATAGGCTTGGAATTGCGGTGGGAAGCCAGATTTACCGCGCATACCTCGAACAGATCGGCAATGCCCGCTGGCAGCGCGCAAGCAACTTCGGCGCACGACCGCAAAGACTTCTGTGGGCAAGCACGGGAGTTAAGGATCCGAACGCATCGGACATTCTTTATATCAAGGAGCTTGCTGGACCGTATACGGTCAATACGATGCCTGAGAAAACCTTGTTGGCGTTCGCCGACCACGGGGAAATCGGCAATCTGTTCCCTGTAGAAGGCGGAGAATACGACAACCTCATCTACCAGTTCATTAAAGCTGGGGTCGACCTCGAGACTCTTGCCGCGACATTGCAGGACGAAGGCGCAAAATCGTTTGTCAAAAGCTGGGACGAATTAATTTCCGTCATCGGTTCGAAGACCAAACAGCTTAAAGGTTAACGACTATGGCTGCAGCAAAAACACCGCTGACAGAGCTCCCGGCCTGGAAAGCCCTCAGAGAGCACTACAAAGAGATAGAAACCGTCACGCTGACGGACCTTTTCGCGGAGGATCCGAAACGCGGAGAGCGGCTGACGGTAGAAGCTGCGGGACTATATCTCGACTACTCCAAAAACCGGATTAACGACAAAACCTTGCTGCTTCTCTTTCAACTCGCGAAGGAAGCCAACCTTAAAGGTCGGATTTCGGCGATGTTCAGCGGCGAGAAGATCAATATCACTGAAAATCGCGCCGTTCTGCATGTTGCCCTGCGCGCTCCGGCGGACGAGGTGATAAATGTCGACGGGAAGAACGTCGTCCCTGAGGTCCACGAAGTGCTGCAAAAGCTCGCGACCTTTGCAGATAAAGTCAGAAGCGGTGAATGGAAGGGCCATACCGGCAAGAGCATCAAGAATGTAGTGAACGTCGGCATTGGCGGCTCGGACCTCGGCCCGGTTATGGCCTACGAAGCGCTTAAAGAGTTCAGCCAACGGTCACTGACATTTCGGTTCGTATCGAACGTCGACGGCATCGACTTTGCCGAAGCCACCCGCGATCTTGATCCAGCAGAGACTCTCTTTATTATTTCCTCGAAAACTTTCACAACCCTCGAAACTATGACCAATGCGCAGAGCGCACGAGACTGGGTACTCAAGGGACTGGGCGGCGACCAATCGGCGGTCAGCAAACACTTCGTTGCAGTTTCAACCAACGCGGAAAAAGTCTCCGCGTTTGGAATTGATACGGCAAACATGTTCGGGTTCTGGGATTGGGTCGGCGGCAGGTATTCGATGGATTCAGCGATTGGGTTGTCGACCATGATCGCGATCGGCCCGAAGAACTTCTCCGAAATGCTCGCCGGCTTTCATGAAATAGACGAGCATTTCCTCAGTGCTCCACTCGAGTCTAATCTGCCCGTGCTGCTCGGACTGATCTCGGTCTGGAACAACGATTTCCTCGGGGCGAACACAGTCGCCGTCCTGCCGTATGAGCAGTATCTGAAAAGGTTTCCGGCGTATCTGCAGCAACTGACGATGGAGAGCAACGGCAA
>PLAD01000096.1 GCA_003134215.1 Armatimonadota bacterium | reverse complement strand
TTGAACAGCGGAAATTACAAGTTTTTCATTGACTGCGCGGATCTCAGTGTAGTATTCGACCGCATCAAGCTCTTCGATTCCGTTGTGATCATCCATTATAAGGTCTCGTTTCGGTCGAATATTTTATCATTGCCGGTGAGGCAGCCCGGTAATAAGTTCAGCGTAATCCTGCAGCCGCGCACCTAGAACCAGCCCAGTAGATGTTATCTCGTATTCGCGGATATCTTTGTTATGATTGCCGCCCCGCATCTTGACGACTAAGATGATTCTTCGCAACTGCCCATCGATTTCGACGTAACGCTGCAGCAGGATATCGTCAGTCAGAAACGAGATAGCGTGCGAACTAATATGGAGGTCCGTAAACGAGGAAATGGTTTCCACCGTTGTCAAGACTGTGACTCCAGTTCCGGTCAGCGCGACAACCATGCGATACAGCGATTCTCGGAAATCCTGTCGGAACGCCGGTGCCAGCGCCAGTTCGAACCCGTTGACGGAGTCGATGACTACTCGCTGTGCCCCGAGTATTTTGACTGCATCCAGTACTTCTCGAAGCGCCTCATCTACTGAAAGGTCGAGCGGACGAAGATAGAGGACCTTCAGCCTGCCCTTCTTAATCATATCACTGAGACCGAGGCCGAAGGAATCCGCTCGGTCAATATAAGTGCCTGGCCTTTCTTCGAAGATGGCAATGACGCCGGATTCGCCATTTCTCAGCCCATCCGCAATGAATTGAGTCGCCAGCGCCGACTTACCCGAGCCCGATGGGCCGGCAACCAAAACGGAGTCACCTGTGGGTATGCCCCCGTAAAGCATCTTATCGAGTTCCGGGACGCCGATCGAAAGGCGCCTTTCGCTGGAACGCGATCTGTCGGTGCCAATCAGCCCGTACGTCCGTGGGAACACCTGGATGCCATCGCTCGTGATCCTGAATGTGTGCAGGCCGGGAATTGGCTCCTGGCCGCGAAGTTTGGTCACTTGGAGCTTGCGTACAACGGAATTTCCCTCGGTACTCTGGTAAAGCCATAGTAAACCGTCCGCAACGGTGAAAACCGGATTGTCACGGATCTCGGTCTCGCTGTATTCGCCGATCAGGAAGGTCGTGGCCTGCCAACTCGTCAGGTACAGCGCAAGGCGCTGCACAAAGCCTTGCAGTTCCATTTCGCTTGCCGGCTGCGACTGAACTTTTCTAATGAGTGTTCGAAAAGAGTCAACCATTACAATAGATGGAGAGGCCTTTACTACTTCCTCCTTGATTCGGTCCAGCACCGCCCCGAGGTCGGCTTCCAGCACCGCATCGCTCAGGTTGATGAACTTTACACACGACTCGATCTTTTCTGAATTGAAAAATGAAAACTGCTGCTGGTAGCGCAGCATCTTCATGGTAGGCTCGCCAAGAACGGTAAAGTAAAGCGCCGGGCGTTCCTTGGTGGCGTTGGCGAACATAATTTGGTGTGCCAGGGTTGTCTTCCCGGTGCCTGGAGTGCCGGCGATAATATTGAATGAGTATTCCGGAAGTCCTCCGCCAAGTACCATGTCCAAGTCAGGAACTCCGGTCGGCAATTTGTTCAGAAGCACTCTGGTCGTCTTATTCATGGCAGCTCTGTTTCTTCGCCATCCGGGGCGTCTAAAGTTAAGTGAGGCCAGACGACGCTAATCATATGCAGCGTCAGGTCTGACCCGATGAAGGTTCCAAAGAGATCTATGAGATTACACAGCAAAGCGATGACGTCGCTGCCCTTCAGTGAGGCGGTCACGCTAGCCGGACTGATTGAGCCGCCGGCCAGTATTTCGATTTTGACGATTGTTGGATAATCGCCTGCGGTGAGTTTTACGGCGCGAAGGAGAAGTGAACGGAAACCTTCACGACCAATCATTTTGGAGATGTGCGAGCCAAGCATGTCGGCTACGCGTAACGACGCGTCTATCAGGCCGTCCTGATCGCTGCCGATTTCGAAGCTCACCAGCCGGCGAACGATGTTCTCCGTGGCCGTCGCATACATTTGGAAGCAATCTACTGCGCTATTGAGCGCCAATAATTAGCCTAAATAAGACCAGATTTCCGAAGAAATTCGGAAACAACAATTAACATGGAGTGTACCTGATTCGCTGGACTTCGTCGACTTTCGTCGCTCTTACGCCGGCGCTACTTTGGCCGGTGAGAAATAAGCCCGGTGCGGTGTTTCTTTGCAGTAAAACCCTGTCGGTTACTTGGCCGTGTGAGGAGGCTCACAACGTGTTTCAAGTAACCGCCTTGGATGCCGCAGCTTTCGCAGCCGAACAGGGGACGAATTGCTGAAAGGATTGCATAGGCCTGACTCAGTAAGAACTGAAAGGGCCTGTGTCCACCCACGCTGACGGCAAAGCTCCAGGAAAACCAACTGCAGCACGGTATTCTGCGCAGCGTCTCCGCGACTGCTTCGCCGCCTGTTTTCATCGTGCCATTGATCATCAGTATGTGTATAGTGTCGTACGCATCCCATATGTCGAGTTTCGGGTTGAGCGACCTGAGATCCGCGGGATCGGCGCCGATCGGTCGAACGATTAAGGTGTCCTCGCCCAGCTTGTTTCTCGCTGACTTTTGTACCCATGCTCCGATACGCCGACACACTGCGCATTCGTCGTTGTAAAGAAGAATGGGTTTAACTTGCTGTTCGAGTTCATTTGGCATAATGGCGTAGAGATTCGTATGGCTGCGTGATAATTTTCAATATATTCTCCAGTCTCGGGGCGGGGCCGTCAGCCCTTCCGACCTCCAATCCGTTGAGGAACATAATAAAAGTCGGCGTCCCGACGATGTCGTATCTGTCCGTCAGGTCTGCCTCGAGTGCAGTGTTGACGCGAACGATCTTTTCTTTCGCTTGGAGTATCACTGCAGCTTGCTGCAGGACAGGCTCAAGTGTACGGCAATGAACACAGCCATAGGACATAAACTCCACGGCTATCGCCCCGCTGCTGTCAAGAACGATAGTCGCGAAGCTGCTGCTATCGGCTGTTTGTATGATGTCGCCTCCAGTAGACTCTGCTGCAGCATCGCCGTTGTTTTCTGCTTCGTAAGTGATCATGCGATCTCCCCTCAGTCTGAGGCCTCAGGCCCTGGTTTTTTCGTATTCGTCGAAATGGGTGTTAAGGATCTGACGTGCTTTTCCAGTTTCGCTTACGTCGCCATGGACGAGTACCAGAAATTCGCCCGCCTGAATTCGAGATTGATACTTCAGTGCGTTATCTTTGGGAATTCCTGCAGCCATCAAAGCGCGCACCAAGGCGCCTACCCCGGCACCCGCTATCGCACCGGCAATCATGCCGGAGAGAGGACCCAGCACCATGATCGAACCGACCACGGGAAACATAAAGAAACCGAATGAGCCGATCATCCAACCGAATAAGCCGCCGACCCATGCCCCCGGTCCGACTCCAGCGGCAGCCGCATCGGCGGGACGGTAAAAGCCCTGGACGTCTTCACGAGTCTCATAGTTACGACCCACGATCGAGATCGCGGTCAGCGGTACGTGGTCTGCGGCGAGCTGTTTTACGGCGGCTTCGGCTTCGATGTGGTCCTTGTAAATTGCCACCACTGCCCTGTCGGTCTGTTCCAAAGACGCTTTCAGCGTGTTTTGCATTTCGAAATGCTCCTTTAAAGTTCGATCAAAATGAGGTAAGAAGACATTTTGGCGCCACTTTACACAGAACCGGCGTGCCTCGCTGGAACGTCTTGGCGTACTGGACAACCAAAGTAATCATTAGCAATGTCGCGGCGAAGGCGGTTAATGTGCCGGAAATTAACAGAAGTGAGACTATTGATCCGAATGCCGCAGCTTGTGCTGCAGCGTAGGAAGGTTGAGTGGGCGCTTGACTGGCTGTCATTGAAATGCCTCAAATTCGCACCCGGTTACGTGGAAGTTGAGTATTTACGCCGATCCGGGAGAACGGTGTCCCTACCGATCCGCAGGCGATTACCTGCGAAAGGTTGGTTCTCTATAATTACCCTGATTCGGGACACGGCAAACCCGTTTAAAGTTCAATCAATCGGGTATCTCATTAGCGGGCGAATTGTAAGGCCTTATGCTACAAAATTCGCGCGGACGTTTGCTCAACCAGCTTGACGCTGGTCTCTCTAAGCATAGAAAGCTGTTAAAGCCACGCCAATTGTATATGTGCACGGGGTTGCGGTACGTAATACGGAGACCGCTGCCGACAACGACGCAAGCAGCACTCTGTTCGACCATTTGCTTCAAGACATCGCCTGGCCGGTGATTGAAGCGAAACTGCGGTTGTTCGTCGCCCCCGCTCTATCGTTACATCCTGAGTCAGTGACTCTTTTGCGCGCGTACTGGGGAGACCTGGGAGCGCATATGGCCTGGAACGGCGCATCGTATTTGTCCAAAGATGCGGCAAACCATCTAGACCCTTCGCACCTTCTCAATTCTTTGTTTCGCTCCCAGATCGCCGCCGATATCCGACCGCCGTTGAACAATATCATCGCACTGTTTGTGGGCGATATTTTCTGCTACCTGAGTCGGCGAGGCACTGCTGAAGCTCCGGGCCCGATTCCAACACGCGTCCTGGAGACACTACTGGAGGCTCACGCGATCAAGGAAAAAGCAAACGAACCATTGGTTGTTTTGAGCAACAGTATGGGCTGCGAAATCATGTATGACATTGCTACATCCTTTCTTCCCGGCTCGCCGAAATACAGTCATATCAAAGTAGACTTCTGGTGCGGAGTAGCATCTCAGGTTGGCCTTTTCGAAGAGCTGAAGTTGTTTTTGGCAAGCAGCGAAGAATATGGATCTCACAGAATGAATCGCGTGCCGTTCCCTGACCGCAATCACTTGGGATCATGGTGGAATGTGTGGGATGACGAGGACGTGCTCAGCTACAGTGTTCGCGACATTATCGACGATGTTGACGACAGCAAATTCGTGGTCGGGAAAAATCTGCTCAATGAACACCTCGGTTACTTGCAAGAAGACAGGTTTTACCTCGCCCTTGCTGAGTGGATAGAAGGAAAGAAAGAGAAATCCGAACTAATAAATTCGAGTCCACGTTAAGAGCGCATCCTCGTTTGAGTTGTCGATTCATGAGGGTATAGATGCGGGTTAAACGGTGTGCTAACTGTCGTTTACGAATGAGGAGGACAACTATGTCTACCAAAGTGCTTGGATTTTTCGAATCAACCGAATCTGCTCAAAAGGCAGAACAACTGCTGCGACAGTCCGGATTTGCTCCGTCAGACATCGTCCTGCAACCATCGCATGCTGAAACATCGAAAAATACGGACGCGTACGTCGAGCCGGTGCCTCACGGACAAACTCTTCTAATTGTCACGGCAGACGGCAATGTAAATGAGGACAAAGCGATCCTTATATTGAGAGAAAGCAACGCAGTCAAAATAAACGAGATCGATACCCGTTTCCGGCCGGGAGCTTTAAAATAAGAATTCCCCATTGCCGCAACTGCAGGGAGTTCGGACCCCATTCGACCGCTCGATAACTTTGGAGCGGGCAATTCTCCGCTTCGGTATAAGCCTACGCCTTCATCAGGCGAAAATCTTACTTTATGTGACTGAAGGCTTAACCCCACTATGACATTGTTCGAACTGCGCGAGCTCGGGACGATAATGGAGCCGCTGCCCGGCAACCCGCTTGAAGCAGAGGGAGTACTGAATCCTGCAGCGGCGCGAGGACCCGACGGGGCTTTGTACCTCTTCCCGCGATTGGTCGCTGCAAGAAACTATTCTCGAATCGGAATTGCGAAGGTCATCTTCAACCAAGCAGGAGACCCTGTTGGAGTTGAGCGACTTGGAATCGCGCTGCAGCCGCAGGAGCCGTATGAACTTCGTTCACCGCGCACGGGCGGTTGCGAAGATCCAAGAGTTACATTCATGGGCTCCCTGCAGCGTTATGTGATGACCTACGTGGCTCTTTCACGTGCCGGTCCTCGGGTCGCGATGGCGATTTCAGCCGACCTTATGAACTGGCGCCGTATGGGATTAACCGATTTTGAGCCCTATCATGGAATAGATTTCGAAGACATCGACGACAAAGATGCAACACTCTTCCCGGATCCGCTTGTCGATCCGTCTGGAGGACTTAAGTTCGCCTTACTTCACCGTCCCCATTTTACCGGGAAAGGACCCGGCGACACCGGTTCAATGACAATGTCTCGTGCTGCAGACCTGGACCGTAAAAGCATCTGGATCTCATACTCGGATGTTAAGGAGACAGTCGCGGAGCCTTCCGACCTCGGCACGTTCAATTCGCATCTGCCGCTTGCCTCTCCTGAAGCGCAATGGGATCATATTAAGATCGGTGCGGGGACGCCGCCGATCCTGACGCGGCATGGCTGGCTGTTGATTTATCATGGAGTTACCAAACGCGCCGCATCACATGGAGCATTAAATGAATTCCGTTACTCTGCGGGTTTGATGATTCTAGACAAGGTTGACCCACGCATTGTGATTTATCGCTCCGCAGAACCCCTGTTTACTCTCGGGCAGTCAGATGAAACAACTGGGTCAAAGAGTGACGTCGTGTTCCCAACAGGTATCGATCGAAGGGACGACCTGGGGATGCCGGACAGGTTCGACATCTACTATGGAATGGGCGACACTCGCATCGGTGCAGTGACACTAACTCTGCCCGAAGCTCTATCCTAATTTTGGCGCTGCTGAGCGCGTATCGCTTGATAACATAGGATAAGTGACACAAGAGCCCCATGCTCAAGCGAACATGGGGCTCTCGGGATTTAACTTGGATGGGCCAACAGGGACTCGAACCCAGGACCCGCTGATTAAGAGTCAGCTGCTCTACCAACTGAGCTATTGACCCAAGATCGACGCAATCGTATCGATTGCAACGGCTTGTACTATAGCACTAATTTTCAGTACGTGTCAAGCTTCAGCGAATTGTTTGTTATTGCTCAATGATTATGTCCGCCTCTTCTATCATGAAGGGATGGGAACACTGTCAGAATGGACGGCTGTCGCTCCAACATGTATGCGGCTCATCAAAGTGGATAGCCTGCTGTCTTGCAAAAGACCCGTTTGTTGTAGACGGTTACAGACCACCTGAGTAATCGCCAATTTTATATAAAGGTCGCGCGCAAGTACGACGGCAAAATTGGACTTTTATAAAAGAAAATAGATGATTATATTCATCAAACTGGGTACATATTTATTACAGTGATAATCGTTTAATGTTATTTGCCTTACATCGATCACTGTCGATTTGACACGCAGAGAAAACCGTGATATTATCCGTTTGTTTTGAATAAAAGTCAGCCTGTCAGCGGATATGGAATGAACCATATAGTTCCGATAAGTGATAGAGTTGTAGATTTCACTTACGTGACATCGCTCTGCAGGCTGTAGAAGGAAAATTAGATGAGCCACAAAGGCTTCACGCTTATTGAATTGCTGATTGTATTAGCAATAATTGCCAGTCTTTCGGCAATTCTTCTTCCTGTCTTCGCAACGGCGCGAGAGAAAGCTCGTCAGGCAACCTGCCTCTCTAATTGCCGGCAAATTGGCGAGGCGACGCTGCAGTATGAGCAAGACTTCGACGAGCAGTTTCCGCCTTCGCAAAATCAATCAGGTACGTGGTGCCAGCTGCTCGCCCCCTACGCGGAAAACGTCCCGGGCAATAATCTCGTTGACGAGGGGGCCATTACGGAAAGCTATATGCACTGTCCATCGGACGTAGGGCAGCTTCATGTCAGCTATGCGATCAACGGGTTTCTGACCGACGATCCCGATCAAAACCCGTGTCCTACCTGTTACTTAGGCCTTGCTTCAGATACGCCTCCTTATACGTCGTTAGGTATTGCAGCAACGCAGGTAGATTGCCCAGCAGAAGTGGTGTTGGCGGGCGACTCTGTCGAAGTTTTTAACGGAGCCCCGTCTGAGCAAACAGCACTCGTACCTTCTGACTTTGTCCGTGTTGAGAATATCAATGCAGCGATCACCGGAACGTCGAGCACAACGGGGCCGTGCAACCGAGGTATGGATACCGGGGGTTCTCAAGTAACAGACGCCTGCGTCACCTATCTCGGAGGAACGTATCTTCCACAAAACCTGGGCGACGGTATCGACATGACGGTCTCCATCCCCAATGAACCAGCGGAATCCTGGGTTCAAAAGGCTCCGGATTATCGGCATAGTCGGAATGGTTCCGTCAGCGGCTTTTGCGATTTCGTGTTTGTTGACGGTCATGCGAAGGCGGTCGCGTTCGGTAATCTTAAAACCTACAATCTGATACCAAATGAAACTCCTGCTCAGCGAGCTATGTACCCCTAAAACCGCTTAAGTACGGTCTCCAGTTAAAGTTGAGTATGCACTGCGCTCAGCGTCGCGGCAAAAACACACTTCGTTGACGGAATCAGGTCCATTATGGATAATAGGTTGCTCAAGAAAGGCAACTGTTTTGAGCCATTTTGACGACCTTAACGAGCGCCTCGACTCGTGGATAGACGGCCAACGTGATGAGATTATCAAGTCGGTCCAAGAGTTAATAAAGATTCCGAGCGTCCTCGGCGAGCCGGCGCCAGGTGCGCCTTTCGGGGTTGAAACACGAAAGGCATTGGATTTTTTCACCTCACTCGCCCTGTGCCATGATATTCCCGCAACACATTTTGATGGTTACGCTGCGCATATTGAAATAGGCTCGGGGGAGAAGCTTATCGGAGTATTGAGTCATGTCGACGTTGTCCCAGAAGGCAACGATTGGAAGCATGATCCATTCGGCGGTGAGATCGAGGATGGTAAGATCTTTGGCCGCGGAGCGATTGACGACAAGGGGCCGACAATCGCGGCGTTTTATGCAATTCTTGCACTCAAAGAAACGGGTGCACCGCTCAGCAAGCGCATTCGCGCCATCGTCGGTGCGGATGAAGAATCAGGCTTTCGCTGTATGGCATATTATTTCAACCATGCGGAGATGCCTGAGTTTGGATTTACTCCTGACGGTTCCTTTCCGGCGATTTATGCAGAAAAGGGTATTGCGTCGCCAGTGTTGACGGCGAAACTTGAGCCGCTTGGCGATGAAGCTATAAAGCTGCTATCAATGAAAGCTGGAACCCGGTCGAACATGGTCCCTGACCGTGCAGAGGCAATCCTGCAGTTTGATCCTTTACCGATCGTCCCGTTGCAGCAATCTCTGGAGCAGTTCCAAGGTATTGAAACGGAAGTCGATATCGATCGGTTGATTGTTCGTGCTCGCGGGGTGGGGGCGCACGCCAGTACGCCGCTGGAAGGCACCAATGCCGCCTTTTTGTTGACTAAGGCGTTGCTCTCAATCAGCAATTTGACAGGTTCGTCGCGAAATATTGTGGAAGCGGTAAATGCATGGTCGGGCGACACCACCGGCGCTGAATTAGGGATCGCAGGATCGGACGGAATAACGACGCCGCTTACCAGTAGTTTGGGCGTCATATCGACTCAAGAAGAGTCGATTTCACTTACTTTTAGCGTCCGGTATCCCGTTACCTGGAAGGGTGAGGACATTTCAGACCGTATTAAGAACTCAGCCGGCGAGTACGGCTTCCAGTTGAGTTCATTTTCAGACAGTAAACCGCTGTTCGTTCCGCAGAACGATCCGAATTTAGCAATTCTGCTCGATGTCTACCGAAGCGAGACCGGCGATTTGGGCGAGCCCAAGACAATGGGTGGAGGGACATATGCGAGAGTCCTGGCGAAGGGCGTAGCCTTTGGAGCCGATTTCCCAGGTTTTCCGCTCATTGCACATCAGGCGGACGAATTCTGGTATATCGAAGACCTGATTAAGGCGACAAAGATCTATGCAAAATCTCTTGCTCGCCTCGCTGGATAGTTTTACGAAGATGAAGGAACCGATGGCCGATCCAAAAGATACGACAATCGTAGTAGCTATGAGCGGCGGAGTAGACAGCAGTGTCGCCGCCGCGCTTCTACACGCCCGCGGATATAAAGTCATCGGTATCACCATGCAAATCTGGCAGGAGTCGGCGACAGAGACAAAGGGGGCAGGCTGCTGCTCTTTGGGCGCGGTGGAAGACGCACGCCGAGTTGCATCGAAAATTGGAATTCCACATTACTGTCTGAACTACCGTGAGTACTTTGCCGACAAGGTGATCGACAACTTTGTGTCGGAATATAAGAGGGGTCGAACTCCAAACCCCTGTGTCAACTGCAATCGGTTTGTGAAGTTTGATGCCCTATTGGAGCAGTCGAAACAGCTTGGGGCTCAGTATTTGGCAACCGGGCACTATGCGCGAATTCAGTTCGATGAAGATCGCCGTCGTTGGGTGCTGCGCCAGGCCATCGACTCAACTAAGGACCAGACTTATGCACTCTATCACTTTACCCAGCAGCAGCTTGCTTCGACGATGATGCCGCTTGGGGAGCTCAGGAGTAAGGACGAGACCCGAGCGATAGCCTTTGAACTTGGTCTTTCAGTAGCGGGAAAGCCGGATTCGCAGGATATTTGTTTCGTCCAAGGCGGCAAGTACGCTGATTTTTTGTCTGAACACGCGCCGGAGACAATGAAGCCGGGCGCGATTGTGGATAGCGCGGGGAACGTCCGCGGTGCGCACGACGGTATAGCGTTTTATACGATCGGTCAGCGAAAGCGAATTAATATCGGATCGGCGATTCCGCTCTATGTCGTCGATATTGATGCATCGTCCAACACTGTCGTCGTAGGAAACGATGATGATTTGAAGGTATCTGGACTTGAGGCGGACGATATCAACTGCATAGCGGTAGAATCGATGGCTGACGTCGACCGAGTGACTGCAAAGGTGCGCTATAATATGCGCGCTGTACCGGCAACTGTGACAAGAGGAAGCAGCGCCGATAAAATACAACTGGTATTTGACGAACCGCAGCGGGCTGTTACTCCGGGGCAGTCGTTAGTAATGTACGATGGCGACATAGTCGTGGGCGGAGCGACAATCGACTCGCGAATTGGCCTGCAGGCACAGGAGATCCATGCTTAATTTGTCTTCAGAACAACAGGATCGGGAAAAGAGCGAAGGTCTTTCGATCGACAGTAAAATATCGAGCGCCTCGATTGCATGGGCAATTACGGTCGGAGTACTTTTTGGAGCCGTCATCGGCGCAATTGTAGGCCTCTCGCTTCGCCCGAAAAAAGACCTCACTGAGCTCTCGCATGAATGGCTTGAAGAATTCCGAGATGTAACGGATCGAGTCTCTGGACGAGTTCGGAAGCAGGTGCGTGAGCTGGTGTCCAAGCGGTCGGAGCCCTCCGAAGGCTACGAAGAATACCCCGAATCCTACGTTTAACTTCAGCCATCGCTCGTCAACCTTCGACAACGCGATCATCTGAAAATAATTCAAGCTATCGTGCATATATTTCCCTCATGTTGGGAATAAACCCAAACTGGCCCTAGGAGGTAACAGATTTGAATTTGACGATGGAAACAAGAAGAGTTGGCGACGACGTTACCGTCATCACACTCGAGGGCGAAATCGACGTATACACATCGATCCAGCTTAAACAAGACATTGCAGCTATCCTCGAATCCGGCGCTAAATACCTGGTTCTCAACCTCGCGAAAGTAGAATATCTCGACAGCACCGGTCTTGGGGTTCTTATTGGAACTCTTAAAAAACTGCGTGAGAACTCCGGGAACCTGGTCATAGTTGGACCGGCGATGCGAATTATGAGAATATTCGAAATCACCGGACTCTACAAGATCTTCGCGATCTATGCGACGGAAGAGGAAGCTGCTGCACAGGAAGGAATTAAGTTGTGACAGAGCAGCTTTCAAGTACGTTGGAAGAACTGGCGACCGCACAAGTGACTCTGGTGATTCCATGTCTCGCTGAGTTCGTTGGCGTCGCTCGTTTGGCTATTTTAGGTGTCGCCAACCGGTTGTCATTCAATTACGATGAAGTCGAAGATGTTCGCCTGGCTGTTGGGGAAGCCTGCACTAATGCTATTGAAAGAGCAGCAGAGCACAGGTCGTTTCTGACGGATAGGGGCGAAGGACCCACCGACGTTCCATCGCTCAAGATTGTGTCAACCATCGAAAGGTCAACTTTGACAATCGAGGTAATCGACACTATTCCCATTCAAGAAGATACCGCCGCGGCTGTATCGTCGTCCGCGGATGGGATCGACTACCACAAGCTCGGTATCGTCCTGATGGAATGCCTGGTCGACACCGTATCATTCGATGCCGGCAGTTCGGGAACCACAGTAAAGCTGG
>PLAD01000085.1 GCA_003134215.1 Armatimonadota bacterium | reverse complement strand
CGTCGTTGCTGGTAAAAAGAGGCAGAGTAGAAGAGGCAACGGACAAAATAGGGCAGCTCTGCGATTGGTTCGGTGCGGAAAGCGTCTTTGTCGAGCTGATCGAAGACAAAACCCCGGGTTCTTTGATAATTATCCAGGGACTGATTGCTGCCGCAAAGGCTGCTGGTGTGAGCTATGCTGCAACCAACAATGTGCATTATGCGCAGAAGCACGATTTTATCCTGCACGATGTTTTGCGCTGTATCGGTTCCAATATCACCGTTGCCGATATCGATCCCTCCCGTCCGCTGAATGCAGAGCAGTATTTAAAATCGCCGACGCAGATGCAGCAGCTTTTTTCTCATACACCCGATGCTCTCGCGAACACATTGAAAATCGCGCAACTGTGCTGCATCGACCCATTGGAAAAGATGGAGATCACTCCGAAGCTGCTACTGTCTCCCGGTAGAAGCGCAAATGAGTATCTGCGAGATCTGACAATACATGGAGCGCGGACACGTTACCAATCAATGGATCAGGAAATCACCAAGCGTATCAATCACGAGCTGGAGATTATCCATATACTGGGGTATGACCAGTACTTTTTGATGGCGCATAAAGTGGTGGACTTCGCGCGAAAGTCAAAGATGCGTGTGACCGGCCGGGGCAGCGCCTCCGACAGTATTGTCGCCTACTGCCTCTGGCTGACCGATGTGGATGTCATTAAACGGCGGCTTCCCTTCGCCAGGTTCGTCGCCCCGGGAAAGGTGCCGGATATCGATATCGATGTCGACAGAGTGCGGCGCGATGAACTTTTTCGCTGGCTGACCACCGAGTATGGAGAAGATCAGGTTGCCGTCTGCTGCACCTTTCACCGTTATCAGGCCAAGGGCGCGCTTCGAGATATCGGCAAAGCGCTTGCTTTGCCGCAGGAGGCGCTGCGCTGGTTTTCGCAGTATATGAACGGCTTCATATCAGCCGATCGTGTGCGAAACGCCTTCGATCATGTTGCGGAGCTTAAACCTTATGCAGGAAGGCGTGAGCAATTTTCTCTGCTTTTCGATCTGTGTGGAAAGATCGCCGACTTTCCGCGGCACATGGGTTCGCACAGCTCCGGTGTGGTGATCAGCCGCCTACCGCTATGGAAGCTTGCCGGAATTTCGCCGTCGGCACGGGGAGTCCTGCCGATTGTGATGCTGGATAAAGACGATATCGAGGAGATCGGCGCGATCAAGCTGGATCTGCTTTCTCTGCCTAACCACTCAATGGCGGCGGATGCCGAGGAGGAGATCAAGAAGAGCGATCCCAGCTTCTCGTACGATACGATTCCGGATGAGGATGACGGAACCTATGAACTGCTGCGCAGCGGCAAGGCAATGGGGGTTTTTCAGCTGCAAAGCCCTGCCCAGATGGCGCTTGCCTGCACTTTACGTCCTGACACCTTCGAGGATCTTACTGCATCGATTGCCTTGATTCGCCCCGGTCCGATTAAGACGGAGGCGGTGCGCCGGTTCTGTGAATCGCGCAATGGATGGCGCAGAATCGCCTATCTACATCATTCTCTTATTCCGATTCTCGACAGGACCTTCGGTTGTGTCATCTTTCAGGAGCAGGTGATACAGGTAATTGCGACCATGATGCGGATTTCTGACTGCGAAGCGGACCAGATACGAAAAAGCCTTGCGAAGAGGGCTAAAAGGGGGACTCTGGGTGAATTGCGTGAGGAGTTTATCAAACGTGTACGCGCTGTCCATTCGGATTTACCGGAAGCGAATGCACAGGTGATCTGGACCGAGATTGAGGGGTGGAGCGGTTTGGGCTTTGTTGAAGGTCATTCAGCATCGTTTGCGCTGAACGCCTACAAGTCGGCGTTTATGGCGACACATCATGCCTCTGCGTTTTTCTGCGGTCTGCTGAACAATCAACCGGTGGGTTACTATGCACCCAATTCCCTCTGCGCCGAAGCACGGAGGAGAGGAGTGCAGATACTGCCGCTGGATATCAACTTGAGCGACGACAAGTGTCATGCGACACCGGAGACGATCAGGCTTGGTCTTCGTATGGTGGAAAGTCTGCCGGCAGCCGATATCGCCCGTATTGTCACAGAGCAGCAGAAGCGCGAGTTTACATCGCTGCTGGATTTTTGTGTTCGGGTGCCGCTGCATTTCGACCGCCTGGAGAGTCTGGTGCTTGCCGGCGCATTCGATTCGCTGCATCAGCATCGGCGCGGAATTTTGTGGAGACTGCCTGAAACGACTGCGCTGGCCCATTCATTAAGGGCTGAAATCGGGCGAACGGATATTCTGGATCTAAGAAGAATGGATGTCACTCCGATCGCCTGGGAGATCCCGGCTTTTACGGAGTGGGAGCAGACGATGTGGGAGTGGCGGATATTAGGAATAACGACAGGGTGTCACGCACTGAGTTATGTGCGTGAGTATTTGCAGACCATGGGAGTCATGACGACCGCCGAAGCGAGCAGGCAGCCCCATCGCACTCGTGTGACTGTTGCAGGGATCAATGTCCGGCCGCATCGACCAGGCACGCGCTCAGGAAGGCCGGTACTGTTTACAACGATCGAAGATGAGACCGACTTTTTGCAGGCAACCTGTTTTGGCGAGACGATCGACAAGTACACGACAGTTTTTCTGCTTTCCCTGGCGGTGATTGTCCGCGGGACTATTGAAAAACGCGGCGTTGGATCGTCGCTGATGGTCGAGAAGGCGAAGCCCTTGATCTTATCCCAGGCCGCAAGGGTCGAAACCATGCTCTCAATTCCAGTAAAAGCGGGTCACGCACAGAGCAGTTCACACTTACGTGTATGATTTACAAAACGGTAAAGCAGTCAGCTCTGAGAGACTTAATGAGCCTTATGGCCGAGCAGTTGGACAGCAATCACAAGCAGAAGAAACATCAAGATGATACCGATGAAAACGAGGAGATTGCCGGTGGTAATTGGAATGTTGGCTTTGTGAGCCAGCTTTCCTGCCGCGCTGCTCTCGCCGCGCTCTTCTTCTCTGGACGTCCGCAGTGCGGCGACATCGACCGAATCCCAATTCTCTAGCGCACTGATCATCTCTTTCATCGACTGCCAGCGATCCTGCGGATTTCGGCGAATGGCCTTCATGATGATCTCTTCCAGCGGAGCCGGGACATCCTCACGGAAAAAATGCAGCGGCGGCGCCTTCATAGTTACATGCTGGTTCATTACGGCAAGAGCGTTATCGCCGTCGTAAGGCATTTGGTGGGCGATGAACTCATACATAATCATGCCAAGCGCGTAGACATCGGTCCGACTGTCACCGCGACCCCCCTGTATCTGTTCCGGTGACATGTAGTCGGGAGTGCCCACCTGCGCCGTCATTGGCCCCCAGGTGACTCGGCGAGCGCCTTGAATAGATGCAATACCAAAGTCCATCACCTTGGCCTTATTTTCTGGCGTTATGATGACGTTTTCAGGCTTAAGATCTCGATGGGCGACATGGTTTTCATGCGCGTAAGAAAGGGCTTTCGCGATCTGCAATCCGAAATCCACCGCTTCTCTGTAGTCGCTCGGGCTTCTGCCTTTCTCACGCTGGCGCAGATACTCGCGTAAAGTAATGCCGTCGATATATTCGAGAACGAGAAATTCGTTGTTGTTGACCCGCGCAAGTTCGTAGAGATTTTGTATGTTGTCGTGCGTGAGAAGCTTGCCAATCTTTACCTCGCGCGTAAAACGTTCGTACGATGCGATGTCTCCAAGGAGCTCTTCGTGCGGGAACTTCAAAACGACGCTTCTGTCTTCCTGGTCGTCGTGGGCCAGGTACACATTACTCATGCCGCCGTGGCCGAGTGGATGGGCGATCGTATACCGCCCTAATTTTTGTCCATCCTCAAACTGCATAAAGCTTCTTTATATCCTTTTTGTCCAATCCTTCTGGAGAACCACGGGCGTAGCCCAATAGCGCACTTACTTTTTGACGCCAACTCCGCCGAAAACTCCAGAAACTTTGGACCACCAGGAAACGTCCACCGGAAGGTGAAGGGCCGTTTCCTTATCTATTTCGTTGACGGTAATGACTTGTACTGATACATTATCGTTAGTTCCGCGTGAAATTGCTAGGTCTATCAATGTTCGACAGGCCTCTTCGGGCGGCATACTCGTGGCGACTTGCGCTATTTCGTCGTCACCGACCGGCTCCCACAGGCCATCCGTACAGAGGACATAAGTGTCTTCGGCCTCGACAGTCTCAGTTCGCATGGCGGCGCTGATCATGGGAAAGCTTCCCATAGAGCGGGTGATGATGTGGCGACGCGGGTGATGGCGCGCGTTGTCGGGGCTGAGAATACGCATCTTAACCATTTCTGCAACTTCAGAATGGTCGGTGGAAAGCAACTCGATCTGGGTCTTTTTCCGGATTCGATAGGCCCTCGTGTCGCCTATATTGGCGATAAAGGCCTTATGCCCGACAATAGCCAGCGCGGCTATCGTTGTCTCCATGCGCATTCTATCGGCCTTCATGCTGATATCGAAGACATGGAGATTGGCTGCTGCAATGGCTTCCAGCAGGGCTTTATCGGGTTTCTTTTTGAGAGCGTAGTACTCTTTGAGGACTGTTTCGACAGCAGCCTTGCTGGCGACATCTCCGGCTCCACTGCCTCCGACGCCGTCGCAGACAATGAACAATCTTCCCTTATGATGTCCGGGTTCGATATCTGGAGCTGGTCCGTAACCGATATAGTCCTCGTTGCGCTTCCGGACCGGCCCCTGATCGCTTATTCCACCGTGGTCAATCAAAAATTCTTACCAAATTTAACCAGCGCGATGCTGGACCTTTGTCTCGCAGAATACAGCCTGGTGCAGGGGCGGGTAAATTTCCCTGATCTTGCTCCACTGTCGGCCAGTTCACAATCTGATGCCCCGCTATTTGCGGTGATTAATTTACTAACAATATAAATGGCCGAGAACCGGATTATGACCCGGTTCCCGGCCGATGTAAAGGAGCCCTGGGGACGGGCTCAGACTTTATGATCAGCGAGCGGTCGGGGATTCGACCTTGAGCTGCTTGTAGTCCGGCGGCAGAAGCATCGGCTCACCCTTCATCTTGGCGCGGATGGCCAGGGATGCGAACGCGACGAACATGAAGCCGAAGGTCACTCCAAGAGCGATCTGCGTGTCAAGCTTTGTAGTTGGGGTTGCTGTCGGCGACAAGAACGCGAAGTACATGTCAGCGATCATTAACCCGAAATTGAGGATCGTGCCTAAGATCGGAAATATCTTCGTGGTGAGTATGTTCTGGTCTGCTCTGTGCGAGAACGCGATGTAAGTTGCGATACACGTCATACCATAGAGAAGGAATGTCCCAAGATTGGAGATCAAAGTGATCTGCAGCAGGTGGTCCGCGTTCAGAACGCCGTAGGCTCCGATTACTGCGGAGAGTACGGTAAGCAGCAGAATTGCCCATGTCGGCGTATTGTACTTGCCGTGCAGAGAACCGAACAGACCGGGGAGTTCGTCATCCTTGCCCATGGCGTAGCTGACGCGGACGCCGGTGGCGAGACAGGAAAGAGTGGTTCCGATAAGAGCAAGAACGACTGTTGCCGCCATAACAACTTCAAACTGAAGTCCCTTGCCGTGGAGAAGGGAGTCACCGATGATATGGCAGAAGTCACCAATCGGAGCGCCGTCGGCTGCAGCCGCATCGAAGCCGTACACAATACTGCCGCCGGCATATTCTGTAGCGCCGCTACTTTGAATGGCCTGTGCAAGCGTGGTGTGAGCCGGGTCAAGGATGACCGTGAAGTTGGCGCCGTTCTTGTCAACCAAACCTGCAAACTGCTGACCAATGAAGTAGTTGGCTCCGAAGTATTCGAAGGTGTAGAAGATGACCGCCTGGATGATCAGGGAGAGAACGACACCGCGGGGAATGTCTTTCAGCGGGTTCTTCGCTTCGGCCGCGAGGGCAGTGGCAGATTCAAAACCGACGACGAGGAGAATTGCGATCGTCGACTGGAATAGCAACTGTGTAAAGTTATGCGATGTGAAGACGCCTGCGGCATCGACATGTTCGTAGACAACGCCGGGATGGCTGGCACGGTAGATGATGCACATGATCGTCAATGTCAGCAGAGCCAGGATCTGAATAACATTGATGACGATGTTCGCCATAGTCGAGCCGGTAACGCCGCGGAACGCGATGTAACCAACTAGAAACGAGAACAATATGCAAAGAATGATCGGCTCGTAGAGATGGTTAGAGTCACCGAATGTCGGGTTGAACAATTGAACGATAAATACTAGGATGGTTCCCATGAAGGTAACCATAACTCCAGGATAGACCCAGTAGTAGAGGTGCGCGGCGCATCCGATGATCAGCTTAGCGATTCTCGCTAGCTTAAAAGAATTGTGACTTTCCTTCTCAAGAAATGCGGCCTCTGCGTAGAAGTACGAACTTCCTGCTCCGGCCTGCGGATATTCCTTTGACAGCATTGCGTAGCATGAAGCTGTCAGCAGTGCAACGACGGTCGCGACTGCGACAGACAACTGCATAGACGCCGCGCCCCACGCGCACTGTTCTTGATACGTAGTCCAAAGGAAGGCACCGGGTGCGATCAGCGCCATAGCGTTGATTGTGACCCCGGTTAAGTTTAGGGTGGGTTTTAGTTCTCCACCACCTGCTCCTGTCGTAACAGCCATTTATATGTCCTCTCTTGCGTGAAAAATTAAAGAGTCGCGACAATGCGAATTCATGTGGAACGGCAACACTGCTGAAATCTCTACATTGAGGGACGGACGTAATTACTCGACAACGAGGAAGAACACGAAAGGAGACCACTTTATCTCCCTGGCCATTAGATTAACACATTCTTTACCTTTTGGCAAGAGTTCGTTTGAAATTGACTCAGTTTTTTGTACGAGTTCCGACGGTTCTTCAGCGTAAAATTGCTTGATTTTAGTTCGATAACTGTAAAAAAGCGATGATTTTCTACGAATAATCGTCGTGAAATCGGTCAGCGCAATTCGATTGGCTCCGAAAACCGAACAAGACGTTCAGCTAGTTTTTGATTATTCTTTTGGACAGACCCACACTGTAGAGAATCAGCATCAGAGCCAGGTAATTTTGGATGTTCTTTTCTTTGTGCAGGAGGTAATTAGTGCCGCAGGGAAGTACTATCTATTGCTTAATTCGCAGTGAAGAATGAGCAATAGGACAATTGCAGCGCAGGATTGAAATGAACAAAATTGAACATCACGGCTGGAGTGACAGCATCAAGATCGAAAATGAGAAAGTTGAGCTGATTGCTTCAACACAATTTGGACCCCGCATCTTACATGTAGGATTTGTGGGTGGCAAGAACTTACTGCATGCCGATCCGGAATGGCACGGCAAAGTCGGGCCAATTGACAAATGGGTCAACTACGGCGGCCATAGAATATGGTTTGCTCCTGAAGTTCATCCGCTCACCTATGGTCCGGACAACTCTCCTGTGGAGCGCGCGGAATATGAGGGCGATGAGCTTGTGTTGACGTCTCAGGTCGAGCCGCACAGTGGGATTCAAAAAGAACTCCGGGTGGAAATCGCTTCTGCCGGCGCCGCCGCTGTGAAGGTGACGCATCTGCTGACGAACCATAATGCTTGGCCGATTGAGCTTGCCCCGTGGGCGCTGTCAGTTGTTGCAGAGGGCGGCCGAGTAGTGCTGCCCCAGGAGCCTTATAAGGGCCACGGCGAAGACAATGAGTTTCTTCCAAGCCGCCCGTTGGTGCTTTGGCCTTTCACAGATATGTCGGACAGCCGCTGGACATGGGGAAAGAAGTTGATTCATCTTCGTTCAGACCCCGCTCTCGACACGCCGCAGAAGATCGGCATATTCAACACGCTTGGTTGGGGCGCGTATATCGCATCCAATGGCGATGTGCTGGTAAAGATCCTCGATGTCGACGATTATGCTCCCGAAGAGTACCCGGACTACGGTTCAACGTTCGAAACATTTACCAAGGGCGCCTTCCAGGAAATTGAGACGCTTGGACCTCTAGAACTGATAGAACCCGGTGATACCATTGAGTTTATAGAGTACTGGTATCTGGCGCACCTGGATGAGGTTCCGTCGGGAGATGCAGAGCTCTCCGCTACTCTAGAGCCGCTGATCGCGGAAGCTCGACAAGAGCTCGGCATATTCGGAATCGGCGTCGATTATTAGACAGCTCGACAATGACGAGAATTCGTCATTTATCGTGGTCAGACGTTTGCCGGGAGTCTTAGATTTCCCGGCAGGCGATTAAGTTTAGCCTGAGTCT
>PLAD01000004.1 GCA_003134215.1 Armatimonadota bacterium | reverse complement strand
CAAAGTGGACAGCGCTGCGTGAGATTTTTGAGCGAACATCATTCGATAAGTGCTGGTATACAGAATGCAAAAACCCCGGCGCTGATAATGACATCGATCATTTTCGTCCGAAACTCGGGGTAAGAGAGGATGATCAGCACCCCGGGTATTATTGGCTGGCCTTTGATTGGAAAAACATGCGGCTCAGTTGTCAACGCGCGAACAGACCGCGGCGCGATCCACACTCTAAGGAGGTGGGGGGGAAATCCGACCACTTCCCGCTGTTGAGCGGTGGTGTACGGGCGAATGCGCCAGGAGACAACTTGGCCGCTGAGCACCCCGCGTTGCTCGATCCCACTAATCCAGCGGACGCAGCCATTTTGTCTTTTAAACCAAACGGAGAGATCGACTTGTCACCCGAGTTCAAAGGAAAGGCCGTAGCGGAGGCCAAGTTCGAAGCGAGCCGTCTGAATCTGCATTTAAATTGGCCCAAGTTTCGAGACGGCCGCGTCATGCTGTACAACCGGATCGAACGGACCGTAGGAAGGGGTCAAAGAGAAGCGCCGAGAGACTTTGAAGGGTACCCCGCAGCATCCGAAGCGTTTATAGATGCAATCCGGGATCTGACAACTTCTATGCGCCCGCAGGAGGAGTACTCAGCAGCGGCTCGCGTATACCTGGAATCGTTCAAGCACCTATGGTGGGTTAAGGACATCGTACTGCGGGTACCCGCATGATAGGTGAACAACATCTTGACACTGAAGCACTGATTCGGAAGCTCTGGCACTATTGCAACATACTTCGAGACGACGGGCTTTCTTATCCGGATTATGTAGAGCAACTTACATACCTTTTGTTCTTGAAGATGGCAGATGAACAGTCAACTACTCACCTTCCGCCCGAATATTCCTGGAAATCCTTTGTGGATCTTAGTGCACGTGAAATGCACCGTCACTACGGCATGGCTCTCTCGGCCCTTAGCGAGTGCAGCGGCATGCTGGCCCTCATTTTTCGCAACGCGAAGAACAAGATTCGGGACCCTGCTAAACTTCGCCTTCTCGTCGTGGAGCTCATAGGTCGCACCGAGTGGACGGGCCTTCCCACCGATCTCAAAGGAGATGCCTATGAAGGTCTTCTAGAGAAAAACGCTCGTGACACTAAGAGCGGTGCCGGGCAGTATTTCACTCCCCGCCCGCTAATCGAAGCGATTGTCGAGTGTGTTTCTCCAAAGCCTGGTGAAATCGTCTGTGATCCCGCTTGCGGAACGGGCGGGTTTCTGCTTTCTGCTCATCATTACTTGGTGAACCGGAATCCACAGATGTCAAAGGCTGAACGCAGTCACCTAACTCGGCGAGCAATACGTGGTGTTGAACTCGTTGAAGAAGTAGCTCGCCTCGCGACTATGAACCTTTTGCTGCATGGTGTAGCTGGCCGAAACGAGAACGAACTCCCGATCGAATGCGCCGACAGTCTGAGGACTCCCCCGCGGTTCAAGGCGGACGTGGTGCTCGCAAATCCGCCTTTTGGCGTCAAAGGCAGCGTCAAATACACTGGGGAGGGTCGAAGGCTTCGCGGTTTAGATGATGATCTGACAATTGTTCGCCCCGACTTCTGGGTTGAGACCGCAAACAAGCAGCTAAATTTTTTACAGCATATAGCCGCCATGATGAAAGCCAACGCGCGGGCAGCCGTCGTCGTGCCCGACAACGTGCTCTTCGAGGCCGGGGCAGCCGCGCTCATTCGACGTCGACTCATTGAAACGTGTGATGTTCATACTATGCTGCGTTTGCCTCCTGGTCTGTTTTATGCTCAGGGAGTGAAGGCAAACGTTCTGTTTTTCGACCGGCGACCTGCACTTCCCACAAACGGGCGTAAGCTTTGGGTGTATGACGTGCGATCAGAGAGCCGCTTCACGAGAACGCGACCTCTTCGTCGACTAGACCTTCAGGAATTCGTCGACCTCTATTGCTCCGGTCGACGCAAGGACCGGACAGCAAAAGCTGCCGTAGCAGCACGCTGGCGACGGTTCTCAACAGATGAAATCGCTGCCAGCGCGGACTGCAGCTTCGACTTAACGTGGTCAGGGGTGCGCGCGCCGATCGAGCGAGGTGTGCATAGACTTGACGAAATTTCACGACTGCTCGCCGAAGACCTGAACCGTGCTCTCGCAAGCATTGCGGAAGCATCCCTTCCCAAACCCAGCCGGGAATAAGTGTCCCGGCTGCGGGTCAACTCTCGATGAAGGGTTCACGCAATCGCGACTATAAGAGGCATAAGAGGACTGGTCAGCGCCGGCCTCCTGCACGCTCGGCGGCGGGCATCTGTCAGCTCCCACTTTATTCGCGACAGGGGCGATTTGACAACTTCTTTGGCTTTTCTTAGATCTCCGAGGCCATTGCATTTGAAATGACGGACGGCAAGAGAGAATCAAGTGCCGTTTGCGTGTTAGTCTGAAGCTGCGTGAGTTTCCGGCAAGCATGCGTGACTGAAGGGTAAAGACCTGCTAGCGTCGGCAGGAGGCGAGGAGAGAGC
>PLAD01000229.1 GCA_003134215.1 Armatimonadota bacterium | reverse complement strand
GGCAATTGTCCCAGGGACAAGGGAGATGTGATTATGTGACTTTCTCTTTCGACGGACTGTGATAACACGGTAGTGTATAGTGTAAGTCAGTTGTTTTGCAGTAAATTCTGCCGAGTGCCGCCTGTTGTTGGAGCCTGATACACACCACCTGTGCGGAACACAAGCAAAATTGCCTGCCACAAAACTCAAGCAATGACGTCTAACTACTCGCGTGCCTATTTTTTTGGCTGCCGTTTGTGACGTATGCGGAGCCTGACTTTAAGAATTCCGTCGAAAGGTTAATGTATGTTTTCGAATGAAGATAGTTCTTCCCAAAAGAGTGTGACTCGGCGCTCAATGTTGAAGGTGCTAGGGATCACTGCGGCAGTGACGACCGCTTCGGCTGTGCTTGCCGGCTGCGGCGGAGGAAGCAGCAGCGGCGGTAACTCCGGGAGCGATGCGACGATCCTTGACTCAGCGATCACCGCCGAAGGCCTTGCCGCCACCCTGTATGCTAACCTCATAGCATCTCCGATCTACACCAACTTGAGCGCAACCAATAGAGGCTATCTTGTCGCGGCCTACGAACAAGAAGTCGAACACTACAACTTCCTAGTTGCAAGCGGCGGAACCGCTCTTCCGACCAACACGAACTTTTACTTCCCGACAGGAATGTTTACTGCAGGCGCCGGCGGCTACCAGACCACTTTTAACACAATTGAGATTATCGAAGACTTGCTGATCGCGATCTACCTGATCGGCGTCAATAACTTCTCGACCGGGTCATTGAAGCTTTATTCGGCACAGCTTCTCGGTGTGGACAGTGAGCACCGAGTTCTGGCCCGCGTGGTGGCGAGTTCGCTGGGTGTATCCAGCACGACGAACCTGGCGGACGGCACCGAACTAACGGGTGGGGGATCGAACTCGGCGAACAACTACGAGTTCGAGCGACAGTTCCCAGAGCCGCTTACAAGCGGAATCACGACCGTCAATACGATCCTCACCAACAATTTCCAGACCCTCGGAGCCAGCGGCAACTCCCAGACTGCCTATCCTCTCACAGTCACTGCGACCCTCCCCAACGTCTCAGCAATCAACCAAGACAACACGATAGAGAACGACTAGTTCTGTATCGCAACTTCCCTGTTCAGGTGCTATTCCAAGCGGCGCTCCTTGAGTCTCGGCTCAAGGAGCGTTACGTTTTAACTGTCGTCCTGGCCGGGAGTGGATGAACGAGAGTGGAGGGAGCTTTTTGCCTACGTTATCAAGTGAGTCTAATATACTCTCCCGGTAAAACCAACCTGTCGTCGACTCGACATCAAGGTCCGACGCGATCCCAGGGATGGTACGTGTCAAGCTCTGAAAGGAGCTTGACATAATCACCTACCCAGGGAACGGCCCGCCGTCCCCCGGGCCAATCGATCGTATACCGCCCTACGATATCTGACGAGCGGATTATTCCGCCGCGGTGGGGACATGAGCGGTCCATCATAGATATACCAGGCAAAAGACTTACGCGTCGCAGCAGTCGTTTCGGGAAAGGTTGCCTTAAAAATATCAACGTATTGCTTTATATCCCAATGGCAATGGCCACAGATTGCTTCCTCAACGCTATGACGCCACGCTGTCGGGCGCAATTCGCGCATCATCCATTGTTTCCCGCGCGCATTTTCGCAGCACTCGATTGCCTTCATCTCGTGCTCGAAGAACATATGATGTTTTCGCGGTAGATTCAATGCTCTGACAAATATTAACGGGCAGAAATGCTTCTACATCGCCATTCTGCCGAAGTCCCTGCGGCTTTGGCTGCGGTCTCACCCGCGAACTCCGGTGGTCATGTAACCAATCAACAAATATAGAATTAGAAGCAGAGCGATCACCACCACGAGATAAAAGAACCATTTATCAATCCCAGCCGCTTCTTGCCCAGCCTGCTACCCGCCAAAACTCTGATAATACCAACCAAAACCAATAAGATTGTAAAGACAGGCAATATTTGCGTTGGATAATAGTCAGGGTCCTTTGGACACCGGTCACAACAGTCATTCGTCATAGCAGCCCGCGACACCTTCGGAACCATCGCTCACGGCTTGCTTTTGCAATGATTTGTTTGGCTCTTGGTTTGGTGCGGCAGTTTGTCAGGTTGTTTAAAGGGAGTGAGGGCGAGGGAGCACCGTGGGAGGCATTCTTAACGGTGGTGTCCGGGTGAGAGGTACAATGACGTACGATGACATACAGTGCTAAAAAGGCTGTTCGTTCGGTTACTCCGGGGGCGATTCAGGCTAAGTGGCAGCGTGGTGAGAAGATCACGATGCTGACGGCGTACGATTATCCCACGGCGCGGCTTGTGGATTCTGCAGGGGTCGATATCGTTCTTGTGGGCGACTCCTTGGGGATGGAAGAGCTAGGTTATTCCACTACACTACCTGTTTCGATGCAGGAAATGCTGCACCATGTCAAGGCGGTTCGGCGAGGCACTTTGCGTGCATTGCTGGCCGCCGACATGCCGTTTCTCTCTTACCAGATCAATGAAGACGAAGCTGTGCGCAACGCCGGTCGTCTGATTCAAGAGGGTGAAGCGAATGCGGTCAAGATCGAGGGTGGTACGGCGGTTGCGCCGCTTGTTCGACGGCTGGTGACGATCGGCATTCCGGTAATCGGACATATTGGCTTGACGCCGCAGTCGGTCAATGTCATGGGCTGGAGGGTTCAGGGGCGCACCGAAGAAGATGCGGACCGTCTGAAAGCCGATGCCGAAGCGCTGCAGGAGGCAGGGGCGTTTGCTATTGTCATCGAACTCATGCCGAAGATGCTGGCTGGCGAGCTGACAAACGCACTGTCGGTGCCCACGATCGGAATCGGGTCTGGGCCGCTGTGCAGCGGACAGGTGCTGGTGACATCCGACCTGATAGGCCTTAGGCAAGGGGACGGCGGGGGCGGATACCGCCATGTGAAGAAATATGTCGATGTTTCAGCGGTCATCTCCGATGCGCTGGCTGAGTTTCGCAGAGAAGTCGAAGGCGGACTGTTCCCGGGCGATGAACAGTCGTTCGATTAAGTAGATACAATGACTTTTTGTCCGCAATGTGGCAGTGACGGCTTCTCGCGCGGTGTAGAATGCCGTGTCTGCGGTTTTAATGAGCCTGTTGAAAGCTATAGGCCGCCAGTACAGATCCCGATGAACCCGGAAAAGCGGGATGTGATGAACGGTTTTGGAATCGGCTGTTCGACACTTGCCTTTATCTGGTTTTTTACCGAATCTGTGGTCTTCGCGTTCGCAGCCCACGACCCCGGTAAATGGTCGGTCCTCGGGCCGCTGGTCAGTGTCGGAGCACCGCTTCTTGCAGGCTTAATTCTCTACTTGCTGCTTCGACGGCGACCGTCGGCGTTTTCACGCGGACTGGGATTCAGCCTCTTGGTGACGATCGTCTTCGCCATCCTGTTCGCTTACGTCGGAACAAAATACCATGACAACAAACCGGCCGCGAATGGCAGCAACGGTTTCGAGTAATCGTACCATCTCAGGTCCGCCAGTAGATCCCTTTTTTCGTTGCCAGACTCACCAGATATGCCAGCAGCAGTGTCTCAAGTGCGGCGAGCAGGACCCGTTCCCACGGCCGATAACATAAACTGTTGAGAGCGGGTAGCAGATGCGTAATTGCGAGAACCGGCAGAATGAAATTGGCCATGGAGACATAGGCAATCATCGGATTTTGACCGGAGTACGCCAGCAGAGAGAGCGGCCGCCTCGTCTTGAAGACGTCGGTCAGTATCAAAAACGAGGTTAGGAGCAGGTAGGCGATGCCCGCAGTGAGGAAGTAATAACACAGAGTCGAAGGGTCCTTTTTAATTCCACCTTCGAACGGCTGCAGCAATACCCCGAGCATCAGCCAGTAGATTCCCCAATGCGTTAATGTTCGGCAAAGCCGATCGAGCGAGTCCGATGGCTTCGACATCAGCCGGCTAAGCCCTAAAGAGCAAACGGCGCTGAAGAGCGATGTCTGGTAAAGCAAACGACTCTCATAACCGTAAAGCAATCCGACAACCAGCAATGTAGTCAAGGCGATGAAGAGGAGCAGTCGCGGTTTGGATGCGGCGCCAATCGCGTCATTCTTTGTGATCCATTCCTGAATCAGATCGCCCGCAACCGTCCCCGGCACAACCAGGAAGAGATACTTCAGGTAGTCGAAGGCAAAGACAAACCCGGTGTTTTTGGGCGCAAAAGTCCACACCTCCTGCAGCCATCCGGGTTGCGACGCGCCCAGGCGAATCGCGAGCAGGAATGTCAGCACGCCCAGTCGGGCGAAAAGGCTGCGCCGGGTCAGCACCCAGATCAGAGTTCCGAAGAAGGCCATGTCTCCCAGCGCGACGATGATCACATCGACACGAAAGAGCTCGAAGCCAAGGTGCTTGGGATAGAACTTGGAAGAATCGAGAGCGGCCAGCAGCAGAAGTCCTCCGCCGTATCCGACAAGCCTCACCAGCAGCTTCCGGTTATTGTCCCACGCAGCGGGTAGACGCATAAACATCGGGTACATTAATAGGCAGCCGACAAATGCTACCATCCAGGTTGTCAGGTTCGGGACGACGTGCAGGTTGACCGGCCGAATATTGCCGATGTAAACCGCGAACCAGGAAAGCTGCATCAGCCGCCAGAGCCCGCCAAGGATAGCCTGACGTCTCGTCATGCCTTGTTCCAGCTTGTTTGTTAGCGACAGCGGAATTGCTGCTCCTAGGCAGAAGAGGAAAATAGGAAAAACAAGATCGACATATGTCAGCCCCGCGTGCGTAGGATCGAAGACGTGAACGATCAAATGGTTTTGATCGTAAGTCGGCGGTTCCTGTGCGTGGAAAAGCCAGGCGGGCAGGGGTTTGTCATAAGGCACCTGCCCCGAAAACACCATCATCAGGACGGCGAGGCCTCGCAGGACATCCAGAGCGACCGCGCGGTGTTTTGACGGTTTCGCATCGGGGATATCGCCAACGCCGCTGATTTCCATCCGGGCGCTGTCCTCAGACATCTTGACTTTGCCTGTACGCAATGTTAACCTGTTAGTACCGCTTCCAAGCATGCTTAGTTATCTTACTTGAATTTAACTGCTGCTGCATAAATGATCGACAGTTTTCCGCAATATGCCCGTCCGAACACAAGGCGCTTGCGACAACTATGAATGATCCCGAGATCGACAAATATCTCTCTCCATTTTGCTACTTGCTCGGTTATATCGCGGGAGTCGTAGCTTTTTGGTGGCTTGCCCGGCACCGCGGACTCAGAACCGAAGGAGTCGCATCGGTCATGGCCGTCGGTGTTGTCGGCGGCCTTATCTTCGGAACAGTTATCCAGCGCCTGGTGACAGGAGTCGCCGGCAAGACAATTATCAGAGTCGTCTTTGGGGGCTGTGCGGCAATTATAGTTTACAAATGGGCGATCGGCCCCAATCGGCCCTTGGGAGATCTGTTCGCATTTGCTCTCAGCGCGGGTGAGGCGGTCGGCAGGTGGGGATGCTTATCGGAGGCTGCTGCTACGGTAAAGTGTCGCATCTTCCCCTTTCGATTTGGCAGCACGGCGCATGGCGGTATCCGACAGAGATATACCTTTCCCTGGCGGCTGCGATTAACTTCAGTAGTCTGATCTACCTAGAGCGACGTTCGGTTCTGCCTGAAAATGGGCTCTTCTATGTTCAAGGCGGGCAGTTCTGTTTGCTCCGCTTCGTGATCGAATTCTATTGCGTCGGTACTGCGGCTGCATTTGGACTGACTGCCGCGCAGTTTGGATGCATGGCCGGTCTTGCGTTCTTCCTTTACAAAATATTGGGTTGCGCAGCGCTCTCTCAGAAGTTCCGGCAACTCGTTGTACTCCATCGTTAGCGGATCAAAAAAGTGAGTAACCTTCCACACGAACCAGGGACGCCGCCCGAAGATCCGGCGCGGCGGATTCAGGCACGGTCGTGCAGCAAATGTTCTTTCCTCATTCCTGTCGGCGTTCTCATCTGCTCGAATTGCGGCGCCGCGGCGAACCCGCTCACCTCCTGGCCGCCGGTACCGACCGTAGAAGACAAAAAGCAGTCGCCGAAGCGAAGCTGGCGGAGATATGCTCTGATCGCATCCGATGCCGACGAATATCTGCGACTTCGACGTTATGTCTCTCCAAGAGTGTCTTCCTGCTGCGGCCAGGGCGGAGCTTGCGACCCAAGCAAGCCCCCGACCTGTGTCCTTCTGCTTGAAATCACAAAGGCCTGCAACCTTGCCTGCCCAACCTGCTACGCAGATGCGCAGGGACATGACTTTATGTCAATCGATGAAGCACGCTCGCGTCTCGACGGTTTTTTTGCGACTCAGCAGCTTCTCGATGTCTTGATGCTCTCCGGCGGCGAGCCGACGATCCATCCGCAGTTTCAGCAAATCCTCGACCTTGCACCGACGTATCCGATCAATCGTGTGCTGATCAATACCAATGGGCTGAGACTCGTCCAGTCGCCGCAGCTTGCGGCCGAACTTGGCAAAAGGCGCAGCCGAATAGAGCTTTACCTGTAATTTTCGAGCTTGTCGGAGAATACCCAAGTTCAATTCTATGGAAAGGATTTGCTGAAGATTAAGCGCGATGCGTTGGATGCCGCGGAGCGCGAGCGCCTCTTTACAAATATTGTAGTCACGGTCGAAGCCGGGGTCAACGACTCCGAGCTTGGCGAAATATTGTCCTATGCTCTGCAGCGGCCGAATGTCTGCGGGCTGGTTTTGCAGCCGGTCATGGACAACGGCCGTTATCTTGCCGGATACGATCCGCGCGAACGGATGACACTCACCGGAGCGATCGCCGGCCTGTGCACGCAGAGCGGCGGCAGACTCCGTCCAACCGATTTTGTCGGCCTGCCCTGTTCACATCCTGACTGCGCGGCGCTGACCTATTGCTTCCTGAACAAGGAAAGAACAGCTTCGACTCCGCTGCCACGGCATCTCGACGTCTCACAGTACCTAGATCTTTTTGCTGATCGGATAAGCTTCAGCGGCATGCTTGGAAGTATAGCGGATCGATTGTGGAATGATATTAGAGGCGGGGCGGGCCTTTCGTCCCTCAAAGAGGCCTGTACTATTCTGGCTCTGCCCGACGTGCGAGCGATGCTTCCGGTTCTGCGAGACAACGAACAAGTCGGCCGCCGCGTCTTTAGAATCGTCATCAAGCCGTTTATGGATGCCACACCTACGACATGGCACGTATCGACCAGTGCTGCACTAAAATAATCGACTCGAGCGGCGCCGTTGTATCCTTTTACGAATACAATGTTTTCAATCGTGGTAGAGCGCGGAGCGCGTGAATACCACTGCTGGGCGAAGCCGTCCTGGATTACCGTGTTTTGGACAGTCGTCTTTGCAGCGCAAGTTGCCGTACTTTCGATTGGGCAGACTCGAGCTAGCTTGATGGTGTTTCACGCGTTGACCCATCTGCGGTAATTGCCGCCCGGCGTCAGCCAAAGATATAGGGCAGCATCTCTTCGAAAGCCAGCGGCTGAACGAAGAGGATTTCCCGCATCCGTTTTATATCGCAGGTGCTGTCACGACCCAGGTTCAGCAGTTGGTCCCGCGTTACCGGAGGGTTCGGCAGTACTGACAGCAGAGGTGCGACAGCAATCATCAATGGCAGGGGGACGTGCATCAGCGGTTTTCGTACATTCAGCTTGCGCGCAAATGACTCCAGAAGATAGTTGAACGACGTTTCGGATCGTCCACCCACTTCGATCATCTGATTCAATGCGGCAGGGTAGGCGATTGCGTTAACAATGCATTTTGTCAGGTCGTCTATATAGATTGGCTGAAATTTGTTTTTGCCGCTTCCCGGAACCGGGATGACAGGGAACGGAAGGGGAACCGGGAGCCCGCCATGCAGGACCAGGTCGCTGATCTGCTGCACGAATTCACCGTCGTGGCCTAATATAATCGACGGTCTCAAAATAGTAAACGGTGCGCCGCTCTTTCTGATAAGGTCTTCGGCCATCGACTTGGTGCGCGAATACTCGGCGGGGGCCTCGATTGTCGATCCGATTGCGCTGATATAGATGATGTGACGTACCGTGTTGGCAGCGCGGGCGGCATTGATGATATTGTACGTGCCCTCGACGTGGATCCGCTGAAATGTTTGCTTTTTGCCTTTTTCTTGAATGATGCCGACGCAGTGAACGACGACTTCCGCGTTTTCGAAGGCTTCCGGCTTAAGAGTGGTTTCATCCGCGACATCGACATTGTCGATATAGACGGCATCCTTGTTGCGGCGGGCTTGTGTGGGTTTGGTTCGCGAAAGGCCGACTACAAAATGTCCCGCCTCAGTCAGCGCATTCACTGTGTGACTGCCGACGAAACCGGTGGCGCCGGTTACGACTATCTTCGTCTGTTTCGGAAACTCCTCTTCCGGGTCACTGCTAACGAAGCTTCCAATATCGGCGTCGTCTGGATTCATCCTGTATTCCTTCTAATCCCGTTGAGGGCTGCACGTTGTATTGTCCTAGCGTAGAACAATGTAGCACTTGGTGCGGTTCCGAATCAAGTACCCGTTCGCTTGTCTTTCAAAGCATCCTCGGCAAGCTGCCTGATTGTCACTAATTTATAGCCGCGCTGTCGAAGTTCTCGCACCAGATCCGGTATTGCCGCAATAGTCGCATCCATCCCGTTATGCATGAGGACGATTGCACCAGGCCGGGCACGGCTGACTACCCAGTTGACCACACCGGATGCTGAACCGCTTTCCTCGGCCGGGAGGGCATCGATTGTCCAGAAGGCGCCGCTCATGCCGCAGGCCTTCGCTGTCTCCAGAACCAGAGTGTTGGTGTTTCCTCCGGGTGGACGTAAAAAGTGCGGCCAGAGTCCGGTCGTCGCCTGTATAATGACCGCTGTCCGCAAGATTTCCTGCAAGATATGCTGCGGAAGTATCTG
The DNA here is from genome assembly GCA_003134215.1 of Armatimonadota bacterium. Lineage (GTDB taxonomy): Bacteria > Armatimonadota > Armatimonadia > Armatimonadales > Capsulimonadaceae > BOG-944. The sequence goes on along the minus strand of PLAD01000229.1, from coordinate 2,506 downwards.
CGTCAGGTTGGGATGCGTATATGTGTGGTCTTCGACAGCATTGCCGTCTGCCGCCATCTGCCTGAGGCAGTCCGGCGACTCGGCAGCGCGCATGCCGACAACAAAAAACGTTCCGTGGGCATTGGAATTACGCAGCGCGCCGAGAAGCTCGGCATTGGGTACCGGCAGCGGACCATCGTCAAATGTGAGCGCCATTTCGCGTACATTCGGAGACCCAGCCCAGAATCCAGCAGTCGACGCCGCTCCGGCGCTAAGGCCTAGTGACGAGGGCAGGTGGGTGCCATCGGGTATGGGAAAGATATTGGGAACCTGCCCGATGAACAGTGGATGGATGCGCTCCCGCACATCCCGATAGTCCGGGTCGAGCGCCGCGGCCCTCAGAATGTGAGTTTCATAACCTTCTTCATCGTGAAGTTTTAAGGCCGCAATTGCGTAGTCATACTCTAGTACGACATAAGCAGGTTTAATTTGCAGCAGGTTCCAGATCCGCTGGGTCAAATCGTCCGTCGCCGCGGAATCGCTGACGCTGTCTTGCGACGCATTGAGAAAGTTAACATACATGTCCTGGTTACCGACCGGCGTTCCGGACGAATCCACCATGGAAAATGTGAGAGAATGGGACCCGTTTGAAAATGTTCGCGTGTCCAGGTTGAACGAATACGGCGGAGTGTTGGTGTCGCCAATCGATGTATTGTCGACGGAGAGGCTGACGACCGAAGTACCTGTGGGCAGCGAACGCGGAGGACATAGGGTCAGAACTCCGGACACGGTATGTACGCTTCCCGGCAGCAACGAGTTGCGGAAGCGCTGCGTGAGGTTTTGTTGAGTCTCCGGATCGATGATCGAAGGTTCGATCGGCGATCCGCCATTATTCTCCGGAAGGAGTAGACGAAGACCTGGCTGCTGAATGACTGTCGGGACACCGTTAACCATCGATTTCGCCAGGCAGTCGGTTAAAGGCTGCGTGTTCGATCGGTCTCGACGAAATGCGATCAGTGCGCGGAGTTCCATCCCGGCCGGGTCAGATGTGTTACCGAGTAGCGCTTGCGCCGAATTAGGTTGCCCCATTTCAAGGAGACAAGACGATTTTGCAATGGAGATCTGTATTTGGACAGTTGTCGGGAGCGTGGTTGTGTCGATCTGTGTAAGAAGACGCTCGGCATCGCGGTCGTTATGCTCCAGCATGCAGCATATCGCTTTGCCATAAAGCGCCAAAGGGTCAGTCGGGTTTCTGACCAATTCATCGTGGTAATCGACGTCGGCAACAGAAACAGCGCCGACCAAGAGCGCGACTGCTCCGTGAGTATCGAGAGAAAGTCGGTCACTGGGGTTCAATAGCTTGAGCTGCTCGGCTTCGTCGACGCTGTCCGCATAGCGCTGTTCTTCAGAAAGGCGAATCGTGTCGGCAGCTACGGAATCGCGTGTGAGCGTCGTCTGTGCTCGGCATACGCCAAGAGGCACCGAGCAAAGGGCGATGATTACAAAGAGAACTTTCACTATGCGCATTGGCTAACTTACCCAAAACTATCGACGAAAGGTGCAGACGACGTAAAAATGACTGACTGGAGCGATGCCCTCGACTGCCAGTTTACGCTCGACCACTTCAACTTTCAATCCGAGTCTTTCGGCAGTTCTGTAAGCCTCTGAAACCTCTTCGAGAACTTTGGGGCCTTTCCATGCGACAATTGATCCGGTCGAAGAAGCCAGCGGCGCCGTCCACTCTAGAAGAGTTTTGAGCGGCGCAACGGCTCGCGCCGTCACTATTGAAGCCTTTTTGCAGAAGTGCGCCAGAACGGTACTGTCTTCTGCTCTTCCATGGACGAACTCGACGCCGGTCAAGTTCACTTCTTGCGCTACTGCTTTGCAAAAGGACAGCTTCTTGGCGGTCGACTCGATGAGAACGAGCTTGATATCACGGCGGAGAATTTTGAAGGCAAGACCGGGGAATCCTGGTCCGGTACCAATATCGATCATCAGCGCTTTCGATGGTACCTTGCAGACCTGAATAAGAGCTAACGAATCGAGGAAATGGTTGAGTGCGATCTGTTCCGGCGTGATAAGCCGTGTGAGGTTAAACCGGGTTGCATTCCACTCGACCAGCATGTTTGCGTACGTACGATAAGCGCGAATGTCTTCGTCGGAAAGGACGACATCCCATTTCGCCAGGGCCTCGTTGAGCAGCTCGACCGTCCGTTCCGCGTCCGCTGAATGCGTCGCCGGCCCGCTCATACGGAGACGGGGGTCTTCTTCTTCACGATCGAAACTAAAGCGGCATCGCCGGTGTTGAACCTGACTGCATCGAGCATTTCGTCGGCTGCTTTTGGAGAACTCGATGAGAGTCGCACCACCAGGTTCGCCGGGAATGAATGGCTTCTCGGCGATCTGCCCGGATTGGCTATGCGGTCAAGCACCATCTCGGCGGCCGTGTGACCGATCCCATCAAAGTTTTGCGCCATGGAAGTGAGCTCGTTCTCTTCGACGCCAGGCTGGACGACATCGTCAAATC